>VXRC01000017.1:121552-235807 GCA_009838645.1 Gemmatimonadota bacterium
GCCGGGCCAGTCCACCCACATGTCATGGTGTTAAAACGGCACGGACGCCGGGCCAGTCCACCCACATGTCGTTACCGGGAGGCGCGTTCTCGTCCAGGTCCGCCCGCTTGTAGTCGTAGAGGACCGCCTGGCGGATCCGGCCGGTCCGGTTGTGGCCGACGGAATGGCCCATGCGGTGGTGCCAGAACACGATGTCTCCGGCCTTGCCGTGGCAATCCATGGGGGGCATTCCGCTCACCTCGTCCTTGTGTGCCAGGTATTCAGGCGTCTTGTCGAAGACGTAGCGCCGGGTGAAGTCCCGGTAGAAAATCCGGTGGCTGCCCGGCCACACGGTGAATCCGCCGCCGCCGGGTTCCACGTCGTCGATGTACCCCACGACGCCAAGGTGAAAGGGATGGGCGTCCACGTGGCAACCTATGGGACGGGGCGGCGCATCGCCTTCGGGCAGGACGCAGTAAATACCGCGGATCCGGTCCGGTTCGACCAGCTTGCCCTCGCCGAGCATCTGTTCCGCCATGCCCATCACGGAAGGATCGGTGGCGAGGAGGCGTACCATCCAGTCCTCATCGCCTGGCCTGCGGTACTTCCACATGTACTGATGGCGATGGGACGAACCGTCGTCCACCGGCTCCGGGAAAGGGCCGATCCAGGTCTCGGGTCTGTCGCGCTCGAGGGGCGGCGGCAGGTTGCTCCACATGCGTTCCCTGCCCCGGGCCATCAGATCGGGATCAAGGACGCCGCGCTTGACCAGGTAGCCTTCGCGTACGAAAAACCGGATGTCGTCGTCGGTCAGCCGGACCATGACCATCCATCCTGTCGGTTTGGGTGGGTTTGTGCGGAGAATATATGGGACGAACCGAGGAACGTGTCAAGGAGGAACACCACGTGAAGAAGTGGATCAGCAAGTGGGCCGTCGCGACGGCGCTGCTCGTCTTCGGCCGCACTCCGAAGGTTGCGCTGCTCGTCCGCAGCCTCACTCCCAAGGCGTTGCTGCTCATCCTGGGCCTGACACCAGGCGCGGTTCTGGCCAATGACGGCTACCCCCGCATGGATGACGTGGATATCCTTCACTACCGAATCCAGTTGGAGATCGGCGAAACCGGCCGGGACATCCAGGGCGAGACTACGATCCTGGCGGAGATGCTGGCCGCCGGCCGGAATGTTCTGCCCCTCGATCTGGGCCCGCTCACCGTGGACCGGGTTACGGTCGGCAGAAGAAACGCGGCCTTTGCGCATCGTGACAACCGGCTGAGCATAAACTTCGAGGAGAGCTACGCGGAGGGCGACACGGTCGCGGTGATCGTCTCGTATGGCGGAGAACCCGTGGACGGGCTGTTCATTCAGCCGAACAAGTTCGGCGTCCGGTCGGTCTTCGCGGACAACTGGCCGAACCGGGCGCGGCACTGGTTCCCCGGGGTGGACCACCCCTATGACAAGGCTACGGTCGAGTTCATCGTCACGGCGCCCGCGGCCTACGACGTCGTAGCCAACGGCCGTATGATCGAGACGTCGGCCGTCTCGCCGGAACGCAAGCGGACACACTGGAAGACCGACGCGCCCATCCCCACCTACTGCATGGTGGTTGGAGCGGCCCGCTTTTCCATCGTCCGGCCGGGATCCTGGCGGGGGATCCCCGTTTCGTATTACCTGTTTCCCGGCGACCGGGACGCGGGAACCACGGATTTCGCCCGTTCCACGGACATGCTGGCCTTCTACACCGACCTGATCGGACCCTACCCCTATGCGAAACTCGCGCTGGTGCAGTCTTCCACCCGGTTCGGCGGCATGGAGAACGCCAGCGCCATCTTCTTCTCTGAACATAGCATAACGGGCACCAAACGGAACGAAGCCGTGGTCGCCCACGAGATCGTCCACCAATGGTTCGGCGACTCCGTGACCGAGTCCGACTGGCACCACCTGTGGCTCAGCGAAGGGTTCGCCACCTACTTCGGCGCCGTGTTCTTCGAAGAAGCCGACGGCGACGAGCGTTTTCACGAAATGCTGGCCCGAAGCCGGTCCCGGGTTTTCGACGCGGACCGCCGCGCGCCGGCGCCTATCTTCAATCCGGGCATAACCGACCTGTTCGACCTGCTGAACGCCTACAACTACAGCAAGGGCGGGCTGGTGCTCCACATGCTCAGGGGCCTGATGGGCGACGACGCCTTCTTCGAGGGCATACGGGATTTCTACGCCAGGTTCCGTGACCAGACCGTGCAGACCCGGGATTTCCTGTCCGTCATGGAAACCCGGCACGGAGAAGATCTCGGGTGGTTCTTCGACCAGTGGATCTACCGTGCGGGCCATCCCGTGGTCGAGGCGACCTGGTCGTGGGACGAACAGCGCGGCGAGGTATCGGTACGCCTGCGTCAGACACACCCTCAGGAGCCCTTCAGGCTGCCCGTAACCCTAGCCTTCGTGGCGGGAGACCGGCAGGAACGCCGGCAGGTCGAGCTTCGTGAGCGGTCGCACGAATTTCGCTTCAGACTGGACGAAGCACCGGGAGAAGTCGTCGTCGACCCCGATGCCTGGCTGCTGATGGAGTCGCGGGTAAGGCCGGGGCTCGAGTAAGGCCGAGGGTTGGTTAAGCGGGCGGACGAGCCGAAGGGTGATTGATCTGTCGCTACAAGCTGTGTGACAATAAAAAAGTGTTGACTTTTCCAGAGGTAATGGTTTATTGTTTATCAGGATTTGTCTCTGTCTCCTGCATGATCGTATAATACAAAAGACGATGCGGCACGGATCAGAACTAACGATCCTGCCGTTTTTCTATATGCGGGTTGAAAGTCGAACAGGGACTTCGTTGTAGATGTATCTATACATGCCTGAAAGGTGGTGAGCAATATTGGCAGTCGGTAAAGTAAAGTGGTTCAACGACCACAAGGGCTACGGTTTTATCGAGCACGATGGTGGCGATGACGTCTTCGTCCACTACTCCGCGATCCAGGGAGAGGGATTCAAGTCCCTGTCGGAAGGTGATGCGGTCGAGTTCGATATCACGGAAGGGCCCAAGGGATTCCAGGCCGCTAACGTCGTAAAGCAGTAATAGCGGTAACGAACCCAGACGAAACGACACGGGCGCCGGAGCAAGTTGTTCCGGCGCCCGTTTTTAATCTAGCCTGGTAGTCTACCGTAGTGTCCGACGGTGTAGCGAACGCCGGCCACCGACACCTCTGTCCGATCCAGTCGGGCACAGTGTCCTTACGCCGCTACCCTCCGATTCGACACCTAAATCCCAGCGATATCCCCCAGAAATGCGTGGGGCTTCCCTTGATCTCGTACTGAACGGGCATATCGTAGCCGGTTCCCGAAGTCGGCCCCACGGTGGATTCGTGTCCCCGCAGCAACCTCCAGGGGTTTTCGCCATCCAGGAACTCGCCGACACTGCCGTACCGCAGTTTCAGACCGGCCGAGAACCGTTCGTCCACCGCGTAGTCCACGCCGGCAAGTAACTGGAAACTGAAAATCCTGTCAGAGAGCTTCGCATCGGCGAGCGATGCCAGCCCGGCGGCATGGCTGTTGCGTCCCAGTTGACGCATTCTGTCCCGGTCGTTGGTTCGGACGGAAACTGCCGAGTAGAACAGTTTCTGTTGCGTCAACCCGGCGCCTACGCCAAGGTAAGGCGTTGTGTTGGGTGAGAGCATGCCACGGAAGTCGTAATAGAGATTCGCGAAGAGGTTGTCCGTCCGGAAATCGCTGATCTTCTCGCTGCGTTCCACGAACTCGGCCTGTTTCGCGTCGCCTGGAATGACCAGCGGAAGGAAAGCCCCGCTCTGGCCTCTGCGAAAATACTCGACCTCGATACGCAGGGCCTTCAGGACATACCCGGCCTGGACACCGGCCAGGATACCCTCTCCCAGTTCGAATCCATTGGGACTCCCGGGAAACAGGCGCGGCGAACAGTCGGGCAGCGGAAGGGGTACCGGGGTTCCGTCGTTCAGGATCTCTCCGGGAAGCCACTGATCGCAGTTGGTGGGAACGCTCCTGGTGTTTGTTCTCGTGGATTCGTATTCTCCAGGCACGGATACGCCGGCCTGCATGCCGAAATAGAATCCCCGGCGAATTTCGTCTTCCTGGTCCTGTGCGGCCGATTCGGCCGGAAAAGACAGGAACGCCAGCATGCATATGCAAAGAGCCGGTAAGGCGCGGGTTGTCTTCATGTTTATGCGATCTCCTGGCAATAGGGTGATTATGTTGTGCCGAAAAATAGCGGTGTCCACTTCCGGCAACAAGCGGTTTCGAAGGGAAGTCCCCGATCATCTGGGTGCGTGGTATGACCTCTCGCCATACGGTGATGTTGGGCTTGACAGGACGTATCGATCCAACCAGTTTTTTAGTCCGACATCCTTGCGCGTGCCGGATGATTCACCTGATTTCTGGGCAGCCGTATCCGGCATCGTCGAGTCCTTTGTTTAACCTGTCCAATCCGGGGCGATGACTGATGAAAACCGGCTTCTTGTATCCTTCCCTTTGCGCTATGCTGCTGCGTGCAACGGACGCAGGCGTTTCCACTGCACTGCGAACGTTCCTGTGCATGGCCTTCGTATTCACCGCCGGCGCGTCAGCCGCACAGGATAACCGACCGGCGCCCGAAGAACAGGACCCGTCCGACGAGCCCGTCATCGTGATGGAGGAAGTCGTGGTCACGGCGCGCAAGCGTGCGCAGCCCGCCTTCGAAGTCCCGCTGTCCCTGTCCACCATACAGGAAGCCAAGTCCACCGCACTTCGCGCTTCCGGCATGGACATTCGATTCCTTTCGAACCGGGTGCCCAGCCTGCAGATGGAGTCCTCCTACGGCCGGGTTTTTCCGCGCATCTACATAAGGGGCCTCGGCAACACGGACTTCGACCTGAACGCCTCGCAACCCGTTTCCGTGGTCTATGACGGCATCGTGCTGGAAAACGTCATGCTGAAGGGCTATCCCGCCTTCGACCTGGACCGGATCGAGGTGTTGCGCGGCCCCCAGGGGACCCTGTTCGGCCGGAACACGCCGGCGGGCATCATCAAGCTGGAATCGTCGCGGCCGACCGAAGCGCCTGAGGGTTTCGGCCGCCTGGGTTACGGACGCTTCAACAGCGCCGTTTTCGAGGGAGCGGTATCGGGACCGCTCGGAACCTCCGGGCTCACGGCGCGGCTTTCGGTACTGCTGCAGCGGCGGGACGACTGGGTTAAAAACGAATACGACGGTCCGAATGAAGCCATTGCCGGTTACCGGGAACTGGCCGGCCGTCTGCAGTTGAGCTGGAAGCCCTCGCCGGATTTCGAATCGCTGGTCAAGCTCCATGCCCGCGACCTGGACGGCTCCGCGCGGGCGTTCCGCGCCAACGCCATCAAGCCCGGCCGCGGCGGACTGGTGAGCGGATTCTCCCGGGACCGAATCGCAATCGACGGCCGCAACCACCAGGAACTGCGCGCCTACGGCCTGTCCATAGAACTGCGGTACCGGATGGGCCGGCACCAACTCGTGTCCCTGACCGGCCTGGAACGGCTCGAAAGCTTCGCCCGCGGCGATGTTGACGGCGGCTTCGGCGCCGTATTCAGCCCACCGAGCGGACCTGGGGTTATTCCCTTCCCCTCCGAAACATCGGGGGGCATCCCCTTCCTGCGCCAGATCAGCCAGGAAGTGCGCCTGGTGAGCCAGGAACACGAGCCACTGGACTACCAGGTCGGCCTGTACTACCTGAATGAATCGGTGGACATCGAGGATTACAACTACGATACGCTTTCCGGCGGGACCTCCGATGGATTCACCCGGCAGCACCAGGAGGCGCGGGCGTGGGCCGCGTTCCTCGCGTCCACCCTGCACCTGGGAGACGCGTTGGAGATCGCCGGGGGACTCCGGTTCTCCCACGACGCGAAGGACTACTCGGCGTGGCGGGACGAAGCGCCCGCGGTCACCGGCGCCGGCACGATCGGACCCATCCAGCGCAATCCGACCGACAACGCATGGAGCGGCGACCTGAGCATGCGATATGCCGCATCGCCCCGGGTCCAGACCTACCTGCGCGCCGCCCGGGGTTTCCGTGCACCGAGCATCCAGGGCCGCCTGCTATTCGGTGACGAGGTATCCATAGCCGCGACGGAAACGATACACTCCATCGAAGGCGGGGCCAAAATGCGCCTGTGGAACGGACGGGTCCACCTTGACCTGGCCGCCTTTCACTACCGACTGCGGAACCAGCAACTCACCGCCGTGGGCGGCGAGACCAACTTCAACCGGCTGGTCAACGCGGACAGAACCCTGGGACAGGGGTTCGAGGCGGAGGTGGCCCTCGCGGCGCCGGGCGGGATGCAGATGACGGGCGGGCTGAGTTACAATCACACTCGTATAGACGATAAGCGACTCGCCGTGCAGCCCTGCGGCGCGCCGTGCACTGTGCTGGATCCAACAGGGCCGGAGCCCGGTACGGTCCTGATCGACGGCAACGGCCTGCCCCAGGCGCCTCGATGGATCGCGGATGCGGCCCTGCGCTATCCGATGGCCCTGCCGGGCGGGTCCTTTCTCGTGGCGTCCGCCGACCTGGCCTACCGCAGCACGGTACGCTTCTTTCTCTACGAATCCGTGGAGTTCCAGGACGACCGGATGCTGGAATGCGGAGTGCGCCTCTCCTTTCTGGTGGGGAACACCGGGACGGAGATCTCCCTGGTCGGCCGAAACGTCTTCGATGACGTATCGCTTACCGGCGGAATCGATTTCAACAACCTGACCGGTTTCGTCAACGAGCCGCCTTACTGGGGCGTGGAACTTGCCCGTCATTTCTAAAGCGATCCCGCGGGTTCCGGGGACGCTTTATTCCCTTGACACCGGGCACGAAATCGGACACGTATTTAAGTTACATATTGTTAAATAACAGTGGCTGGTTATTATTGACTCATGCGAAATCCTCACGGATAACGGGGACACCAGCGGCACACACGAGATCCGAACAACGACCGGGGAGAGACGATGTTAAGATTCGCGGAAGAGATCATGCTGCTCATGCTCGACGACGACGGGAAATTCGTGGGCGTGCCCGACCGCCTGTTACGATACGGTCTCGCCGGCGGCGTGTTGATGGACCTCGCCCTCGAAAACCGTATCGATACCGATGTCGACAAGCTGGTCCTCGTGGACTCGAAACCCCTGGGAGACAATCTCCTCGACCCCGTGCTGGCGGATATCTCGGCGTCATCCGAGACGCACGGGGCGCGGTACTGGATCGAGCACGTCGTCGACCGCGCAGAGGACATCCGGGAGACGGCCATCGACCGGCTCGTCGAACGGGGTATTCTGAAAAAGGAAGAAGGTCAGTTCCTGTGGGTATTCCGATCTCGGCGCTATCCGATCATCGATGGAACGGCAGAGCGTGAAGTCAAGCTACGCATCATGGAAGTGCTGTTCAGCGACATGATTCCCAGCCCGCGCGACATCGTGATCATCAACCTCGCCCACGCGTGCAACCTCTTCAAAGAAATCCTGTCTGCGCGGGAACTCGCCCAGGCCGCCGATCGCATCGATCAGGTGCGCAAGCTGGACCTCATCGGCCAGGCCATGTCCAGGGCGATCTCGGACATCGAACTGTCCCTCACACTCGCGGTGGAACGCGGCTACTATATGTGAGGATCGCAGGTGCTGTGCGCAGCGGGTGGACCGCCGGTACGCGGCGCGCCCGTGGTCTGCGGATCGATGTGATTCGGGTGAATGCGCGGGGTCGCACCGGCCTACCTTCCGTGGCACCGCTTGTACTTCAGGCCGCTTCCGCACGGACAGGGATCGTTTCTCCCCGCCGATTTGAAAGCCTTCTGCCTTCTGAGCTCGGCTTCCTGCCGGCGGATGTACGTCATCACGTTGGCGGGGGCCCGCCTGTGGCGCAGTTCGTTGGCCATGAACCGCATAGGGCCGTCGATGTGGTGGAAGAAAGCCTTGTACCCCTCGCACAGGTAGTTCAGGCCCGTTTCGCCGTCGGGCGTCGTGATGATGCGGTTCTTCGGACATCCCCCGTTGCAAATGAACCGCACGTCGCATGACATGCAGTACTGCGGCAGCGTGTCCAGCTTGGCCTGCCCGAAGGCCCGTTGCTGCTCGGACAGGACCATCTCCATCATGGGTATCTCGGTGATATTGCCCAGCAAGTAGTCCGGTTCGACGTAGTGGTCGCAGGCGTAGAGGTCCCCGTTGTGCTCCAGGGCCAGGGCATCGCCGCAGGTCTCCATGAAAATACACAGCCCCGCGCTCTGGCCGGACCAGGCGGCGAGCGACACGTCGAAGATCTGCACGTACATTTTCCCCACGTCCCGGCGCACCCATTCGTCGAAAATCCGGTTCAGGAACCGGCCGTACTGCTTCCCCGTCACCGACCGCTTTGTCACCTCGGTGCCTTCCTGGTACCCGGTGTCGTTGTCCCGCTCCACGATGGGAATGAACTGCAGGAACCGCGTCTTCACCACGTCCCGCATGAAGCGGTAGACCTCGAGGGGATGTTCCGCGTTCGCTGCGTGCACCGTGGTCAGGATGTTAAACTCGACCTCATGGACCTGCATCATCTCCGCCGCGCCTATCACCGCGTCGAAGGTCGGCTTGCCGCCCTTGTCCACCCGGTAGGCGTCGTGCAACGCTTTGGGGCCGTCGAGGCTCAGGCCGATCAGGAAGTCGTTTTCGTGGAAGAAACGGCACCAGTCCGCGTCGAGGAGCGTGCCGTTGGTCTGCAGGGAGTTGTAGATACGCGTGTCGGGTTTCTGGAACTTCTTCTGGAACTCGACGGCCTTTTGGAAGAACTCAAGGCCCATGAGGGTGGGCTCGCCGCCCTGCCAGGCGAAGGTGACTTCCGGCACCTGCTGGGCTTCGATGTACTGCCTGGTGTATTCCTCGAGCAGGTCGTCGGTCATGCGGAACCCGCTGCCGGGATACAGATCCTCCTTGGCGAGGAAGTAGCAGTACTTGCAGTCGAGGTTGCAGATGGCCCCCCGGGGTTTCATCATCACGTGAAACGCCGGGACTGGGACCGGATCTCCTCCGGCCGAGGGCATGGACGATGACGGAGCCGGATCTCCTCCGGCCGAGGGCATGGACGATGACGGGACCGCGGGGGTTGCGTCGACTGGGTTCACGGTGTTTCCTGGGCCTTTTCGTTCCTGCGGATTCGGACCTATTTCCGGCCGCGCCGGATCCATAAATCCAGCACGTCGCGGGGATGACCGGGAAACCCCTGCACGCCCCGCGACCGGTCAAACTGGTAGATACGCGAGGCTTCCCACTTCGAATAGGGAAAGGACCGCAGGCGGTCGCCATCCAGGGCGTCCAAGGCGCCCGGATGCCCGCAAGCCTGCACGCCGCGCCGGTAAAACTCGTCGGCGACGTCCCGGTCGGACGCGGCCCGGTTCGTTACTTCGGTCGGGTCTTCGGCGGTGTTGAACAGCTGTTCCCTGGCGCCGTTCGCAAGGTAAATATACTTCCATTCGCCGCTTCGTACCATGATTTTGAACCGATCCGTCCCCGGTTCGCCGTAATACCCGAAGAGGGTTTCCCTCGGCGCGGCGCCTCCGTCCAGCACGCCGAGCACGTCCACACCGTCGCGAACCTGGGTCCGGCCGGCGGCGTGGGTGGCGATGGCGAAGAGATCGGTCAGACAGACGAGGTCGTCTCGCCGAACGTCCCGCGGCAGGCGGTCCGGCCAGCTTACCAGGAAGGGCACGCGTGCCGAGACGTCGAAGAAACTCTCCTTCTGCCACGCGGTATGATCCCCGAGGTGATCGCCGTGGTCTGAGAAGAAGCAGATGAGCGTGTTGTCGGCGTCCTCGCGGGCCTCGACGGCGTCCAGAAGCCGACCCAGGCAATCGTCGATATAGGTGATCTCTCCGTAGTAACGAGCCTTGAGGACGCGGGTAAGCGCGTCGTTGACTTCGTCCGCCCAGATAATCCGGTTCATGAACGGAATCTGCTCGTCCAGGTGGTCCACGTCCTGGTCGCCGCACACGGGCCCCGGCATGCGGTCGGGGTCGTAGATCCGGTTAAAGGGCACGGGCGGCGCGAAGGGCGGATGGGGTCCGATGAAGGACACAAAACCGAAATACGGCCGGTCATCGGACGCGCTCAGCGCCTCGATCGCGCGGTCCGCGGCCCAGGACTCCACGGTCAGGTGGGCGGGCAGTGGGCTCACCTGGGGCATGTAGTACATTTCGGTCCGCTCCCCCATGAGCGCCTCGATGTAGTCGAAATCCGGATGCTCGCGGGCGATCCAGCCCGCGTAGGCGTCTCCGCGCCGCTGCTCCTCGCTTCCGTAGAGTTCCTCGCTGTGGAGCTGGGACGCATAACCCACGTCCTCGTTCCACGGGAAGGTGTGGAACTTCCCCACGCCAAAGGTCCGGTAGCCCGTTGCAGACATTGTACGGGCAAGATAGTCCCCGCACCGGCCTTCGAGCGTACCGGCCTGGTCCGGAACGGGTTCGGACCGGCCGTTGCTGAATACGCGGGTCGTGGGCGGATCGCATCCCGTGCGGATGGTCGTCCGGGCCGCCACGCAGACGGGACAGGTCGAGTAGCCCTGGGTAAACGACACGCCCCGGCGCACGAGGCGGTCCATGTTGGGCGTGTGGATGATGTCGTTGCCCAGTGCGGCGATCGTGTCGAAGCGCTGCTGGTCCGTCATGACGAAGAGGATGTTGGGACGAGTCATCGGGTTTTCTCCTGTCGTGCCTGCCGCCAGATGCGCCCCACCGCGTCCAGCTTCTCGTCGCTCAGGTACCCGTACCGATTGATCCACACCCCGTCGGCCGGACTTTCCGCCACCACCCGGAAACGCCGGACGAAATCGTGGTGGGGACCGTAACCATGCATGAGCGGCGTGACGAGCGCGCGCCCGTTCACCTCCGCGCAGACCTGCTTGATCCGCCGCCGCTGGGCGTCATCGGGGATCGGATGGGACTCGTCGGGACCGGGATACCCGTAATCCTCGATCCGAGTGGCCGTGATTTCGTCTCCGAGGTCGAAGAGATGGGCGAGCGACCGCACCAGGAGCCGTTCGTCAAGGCCGGGATTGTGTTCCAGCAGCACCTTTCCCCAGAACTCCACCATCACCGACCAGTGCATGGTATACAACTTGGGGGAAACGGCATCGCAGATCTCCGGCGCCCCGCGGAAATCGAAGCCGGTCCACAGGGTGAGGGGCGTCATGAAGGCGTTGGCTGAAAGTTCCATATCGGGACCGCCGTGCGCCGTGATCACGGACCTCCAGTGCTGCAGGAGGTCGTTGGACAGGGCGGATTTCAGGCGCAGCCATTCCACGATGCCGGGACAGGACTGGAAGATGTCGGCCAGTGTCGCCACGCCCCGGCCGGACCCGCTGAAGTCGAGCAGATCCCGGTTTTCCAGCCGTCCGTGCAGGTAGTCGTAGGTCGCCCGCACTTCCCGGTGGATGGCCTCGTAGTCGAACCGGTTGGCTGCGGCCCATCGCGCCACCTGGGGATTGAAATCCTGGAAGGCCTCGTCCAGTTTGTAACAAGGGTATTCGGGCCAGTCCGGCCGAATGCCGGTTACGCGGGGATACTGTTCGAGCAGGTCCCGCACATAGGCGGCGATGTAGGCCCGGATCGCCTCGCTGGCCAGGCAGCCCGTGTCGGCCATGCGGTCCGGCAACTCCCCGTCCGGCCGCCTCGGCCGGTCATCGTCCGACAGTCCCGGCGGCGTCGCGCCGCTCAATTGCAGATAGACCTTGAGCCCGCGGTCCAGCGCCGCGTCTATGAACCGTTCGATCAGGTCGCCGTGGGCGTCCGTCAGTTCGTTGGGTTCACGGGGCTTGTACGGGGTATCGGCATAGTACGACCTGCGGGGCCGGTAACTCGGCGCGCTCCGCACCCAAAGCGAACGCCGGCCCCACAGCGTTCGATCGAAGAGGCGGGGACTGCTGCCGGCGTCGCTGGGCGGCTGAAAGGAACCGACGCCCTCCTCGGACGGCGTGGTCACCGTGGGATTCAACGCCACGGCCGTGGCGCCCGCCCGGTCCACCAGGTTGTCCAGCACGGCCTCCACCCCTTCGTTCAAGATGAAATCCGCCAGGACGGTGATGCCCAGTAATCGCTTTTCAGTCATCGGTCACCGGTGGGTCGGCGGACGCCATGGACTCGAGTTGCAACTCGATGAACCGGTCCGCCCGGCCGTCCTCCGCTTCGGGATCGCAGATCGACCTGAGTTCC
The DNA here is from genome assembly GCA_009838645.1 of Gemmatimonadota bacterium. Lineage (NCBI taxonomy): Bacteria > Pseudomonadati > Gemmatimonadota > Gemmatimonadota bacterium. The sequence continues at coordinate 133,718 of VXRC01000017.1, forward strand.
CTTTCCAGGTTGGCAGCGACCGCCGGATGCGCTTCATGCACGTTCTGAAGCTCATCGGGGTCTCTATCCAGGTCGAACAACTGGTGGGGCGCTCCGACGTGATGGATGTATTTCCACTTTCCTTTCCGGATCATGAAAGCGCTGTGCCGGACTCCGTGGCCATGGTATTCAGAGAACACTACGCGCTGTTCATTGGCCGCGGGCAGGCGTTGCAGCGGAGTACCTGCCCAGTCTACCGGCCGTTCGGCGCCGGTGGACGCGAAAAGGCTCGCCTGGACGTCGTGGAGGTCCACGGGCGTCGATACCCGCGACCCGGTGGAGAAATCGGGCCCCGCCGCGATGCAGGGAATGCGGCTTGCGTCTTCGTAGAGGGAGCATTTCCACCACATGCCGAACTTCCCGAGCATCTCCCCGTGGTCCGATGTGTAGATGACGTTGGTATCGTCGTACAGCCCCGCTGCCTGCAGCGCCTCGACCAGGCGCGCCAGTTGCCGGTCCACGAAGGTCACGCAGGCAAGATAACCCCTCCGCTGGCCCCGTGCCTGGTCCTCGGTGAACCGGTCCGTCTGGAAATGTTCGCGCACTTCACGGGCCCGGGGGTGGGCGGCCGTTTCCTCTTCGACCCCGAATGCCGGAAGATCGCCACCCTGGGGATAAAGATCCCACAGTTCCTGCGAGGTGTAGTGGGGAAAATGGGGATGGATGATGTTTACCGTGAGCGTCCAGGGCATTCCCAGCGAAGGCGCGACCTGCGTCAGCCAGTCTATGGCGGCGTCGACGCGTTCCTGGTCGAGCCGCAGGTGCGACTCCTTTATACCGAACTGCGCGGCCCGTTCCGCGGCGGCCTGTCGAATCCGGAAAGGCCGGCGGCCGATTTCCGGGTCGCCCGCACCTTGTTCCCTGCCGCCGAGGCGCACCTCGCTGAATCCCAGGTCGCCGCTCGGTGCGAAGACGTGCGTTTTGCCCATATGCACGGAATACACGCCCTGTTCCGACAGGACTCCCCCGTAAGTGAGTCTGTCCGGTTCGACGCCGAGGATGCAGTTGGAATAGGCCTGGATCTCGTGCACCCTGCGCCCAGACACGAAGGCGGACCGGCTGGGTACGCACAGGGGCGAGGGGCAGTAGGCGCTATCGTAGACGACGCCGTTTCGGGCGAGTCGGTCCATGGCCAGCGTCTGGACGAAGGGATGGCCGTAGACCGAGGAATAGAAGGGGTTGTGTTCGTCGGAGATGAGCAGGAGGGCATTGGCCATGCGCAGGTCTCATTTCTCGGCGAGGAACGCCTTGAGCGGCACGTCCTCGTCTTCCGGCAGATAGTAGCTGAGGGCGTCTCCTACCTCGCCGATCAGTTGTTTCTGCAATGGCGAACAGCGATCCACGAGGGATTTCGGCATCTGGATGTAATCCATGGGCTTGACCCAGCGGTACGCGTAGCCCATGAAGATGGTCCGGCGGTCGTGGCCGCACCAGTTGGCGCCGATGCTGTGAAAAGTCCGCTGTTCGAACATGAAGGCGCTGCCGGCGGGCAGGTTCATCTGGATCGCGCCGTAGGGCCAGCCCGTCGCCGGGTCCGTCGGAGGCTGTCCGGTGATACGGTTGCTGCCGGGCACCAGGGAGGTGGCCCCGGAAGCGGGACCGGTCTGGTCGCTGAGCACGTAGGCGATCTTCAACAGGATCCGAGGATGGGGCTCCTGCATTTCCACGAAGGACGTCCCGCCGTCCCGGTGCATGCCGTGACCGCGCTTCGCCTTCTCCGTGGGCTCTTCCCCCGAGGGCAGCACGATGAGATGGGAGGTGATCATCTGGATGTTCCAGTTCAGCGCGCCCCAGGCCAGGGGGACGGTCGACGGCCAGTCCAGCAACTGCAGGAAGTCGTCGTGGGCCACGATGCAATTGCGGAGGTTCAGGTCGCCGTTTTTCCCCAGCGTGCCTTCTTTCCGGTGCCGTTCGTGCACTTCGTCAATGGCCTCGTTCAATTCGGCGACGACCGCGGGAGGCAGCGCGTCTTCAATGACCAGGTAGCCGTACTGGTCGAAGTGTTCCCGCTGCGCATCGGTCATCTCGGTGTACTGGTGTCCGTTATCCATGTCAGTAGTCGATCCTTCGGTCAAAGCGCGCATATCGCCCGGGCGCTTCAATAGTCGACTCGCCGGCCGCTGTCCACGGCCTCTTGGCCGATGTAGAGGTCGTAGTACGTGTTCGCGTTCCGGTAATTGGGGAAGTTGCCCCACCGGTCTTCCCGGAACCCCTTCAGCCAGGGCTTGCGTAACTGGTAGGTCTTGACATGCCACAGGAAGACGGCCGCGGCCTCGGAGGCGAGAATCGCCTCGGCCTCGTCGTACATCGCCAGGCGTGCCTCGTGGTTCAGGTCTCCGGCGGCCGCGTCGATCAGACGGTCGAATTCCGGATTCAGCCAGTCGTGGCGCGTGTAACCTTTGGGCTGTGAACGCCAGATGATGCCCAGCATGCTGTGGGGATCGGGAAAGTCGTAGTTGAACCCGATTATGCTCATGGGAAACTCCCAGTTGTACATAGCCGACCGGTACGCCGCGCCTTCCGTGTTCCGGATATCGATCTGGATATTCAGGTTCTCCTTGAGCATCTCCTGGATCGCCTGGGACGCCTGGCTGATGGCGGAAGCGGGGGTGGCGTCGGCGAGCCAGAGATCCATCCGCGGGAAACCCCTGCCGTCCGGATAGCCGGCTTCGGCGAGCAGCTGGCGGGCGCGGTCCACGTCGAACCGCTGGTGGTCCCTGTACTTGTCACCCACGTAGCCGGGGAAATGAAGCGGCAGCATGGTGTAGGCGGGGATCATCATGCCCTGTAGAATCGTCTCGTTCAGCGACACCTGGTCGATGGCGTGGGCGAAGGCCTGGCGGACCTTGAGGTTGTCGAAAGGGGGTTCACGTGTCCGGAAGAACAGGTAGATCGTCGTGAACTGGTCATAGGACCACGCCGGTTCGTTCCACTCCGGGTCGTCGCGCAGGCCGCCGTAGACCATTGGGCTGACGTCGATCACGTCGATCTCGTCGTTTTCGTAGGGCAGCAACCCCATGTCGTTCGCCGCGCTGGCCGATCCGACCATGGCGTTGAATATGCGGACGATCTGGCGGAGATGGCCGGGATTAGACCCGGTGTAATGGGGATTCAGGCCGAAAGTCATGTACTGGCCCGTTTTCCACGTCTCGAGCTGGAAGGGTCCGTTGGTCAGGCAGGTGCCGGCAAGCGCCCACTGGTCCCCGTATTTCTCCACCTGCCAGGGCGGGACGGGCGCGGAAGTGAGGTAGGCGGTGATATGGGGCAGGAAGGCACAGGACTGCTCCGTCTCGATGACCAGTGTATAGTCGTCCAGGGCCCGGACGCCCACGGTGTCCACATCGTCCGTTTCCCGCTGGTTGTAGGCCCGGGCGCCCTTGATGTCGTAATAGAGAAAGGCGTAGACGTTGCCCGCGTTGGGATGGAGGAACCGCTTGAAGGTGTATTCGAAATCATGGGCCGTGACGGGCCGGCCGTCGCTCCAACGGCCGGCCCGGCGCAGGTGAAAGGTCCAGGTCTTGCCGTCCTCGGAGGGTTCCCACGATTGCGCCGCGCCGGGGAGAAGTTCCCCGTTCACTCCGAACATGACGAGACGCTCGAAGTGGAATTCGCTTCCGCCCGCCACGTAGATCGAGACGCCCTGGTCCATGCTCTTGGGTTCCGCGGCCATGTACCGGAACACCTGGTACTCGAGGGGCGCGGCGTCATCGGGCAGACGCTCCATCAGCGCGGCGTGGGCCGCCTCCTTCATTTCCGCGGTCTGGCCGAAGAACAGTACGGGGGCGCTTTCATCGGGATCGTCCGGCGCCGGCTGGCCGCCGCAGTTCACTGACCACAGCGCGAAGGCGAGCAGGAGCGTCGCCGGGAAACGTCGCGGGATTCGAGTCTTTTTCATGATCCTGCCATCCTAAGCTTCGAGCGGATCGATCCCCAGGCGGGTGAATTGTTCAGGCATGGCCTCGCATGCCCGCAGATGCCGGGCGATCCGTTCAGTGAACCGGGCTTCCAGCGCCGGATCTACAATGGGGTGCTGCTGTGCCGGGTCCTCCAACACGTCGAACAGCTGGTTCCGCCCCGCGTAGGACGCCTCGTCGGGGTGGTGCCGCGGGACCTTCCCATCGGTGGGGATCTTGTACAACGGGAGGTTGTAGGTATGGCCGAAGTACCGTCCCGTCTCGACTCGGTCGTACACCTCCCTCGGATACCAGCGGTTCAGGCCGCCCGTGGGCATGGCCGTGTACGCATACAGCGGTCCCGCGTCCTCGTTGACCGGGTTGCGCATGTACACGTACCTTCCGTCCGTTAAGTTCATGGCCATCCCGAAATAACCGAAGATCCCGTCCTCGCGGACGCCATCGCCGTCCAACACCTTCCGCAGGGAACGACCCTGAACGTGGGGCGGCGCCGGGGTATCGAAGTAGTCGAGAAAGGTCGGCATCAGGTCGATGGTCTGCGTGAGCGCTCCGGTGCGCGTACCGGCCCGCTCGTTGCCGGGCAGGCTCGCGATCAGCGGAATCCGGACGATTTCGTTGTACAGGGGCATGATGTTCTTCATCCAGAAGTCATGCTCCGCCAGCATGGTCCCGTGATCCGTGGTGAATACGACCAGCGTGTCGTCCCACAGCCCCAGGTCGTCGAGCGTGTCGAATATCCTGCCCACCCAGTGGTCCGTCATCGTGAGCAGCCCGGCGTAGCACTTCCGGATGTGTTCGACCGCTTCAGGGGATTCGTGGACCTCGTCGTAGCTGGGCCAGTCGTAGAACGGTCCGTCGTAATCGTCGCCGTACATGGCGCGGTATTTCTCGGTGCAGTAGAAGGGCTCGTGGGGATCGAAGATCTCGACCTGCAGGAACCAGTCGTCGGACGCCTGGTTCGTCTTCAGCCACTCGATGGCCGCCTGCGCGGTCTTGGGACCGGAGAAGTCCTCCTCCTGCTGCTGCAGTTTCCGATTGCCGTAATTCTGCTGGCTGAGTTGACCCAGGTGGTCGGGCAAAGCCATGCGGTCCACGTGGGACGCCCACCAGTCGTTCTCCTGGCCGCGGAAGAAGTCCCATGTGTTGAACGCCGTGTGGTAGTTCTCGCCCCCGAGTTCGAAGTAGTGGTAATGGTCGGTCAGCAGATGGGTGAAGACGTCGTTCTTCCGCAACTCGCCCGGCAGCGTATCGTCGTAGGGTTCGATGGGGCCCCATCCCCGGTAGATGAAGTTGTACCGCCCGGTCATGAACTCCCGCCGCGCGGGCATGCAGGGCAGCGATCCCACCCAGTGGTTGTCGAAAACGACGCCCCGTTCGGCCAGGCGGTCCAGGGCGGGCGTATGCACCCAGTCGTTGCCGTAGGTCGAAAGGTAGTCCCGGCGGACGGTGTCAAGCACGATAAATACGCATTTCATTATTCGTCTTCTTTCTTGCCGTAGCTGTGTCCGCCCAGGATCGCCTTGATGTCGTCGGCGGATCGGGCGCGTTCGAAGGCATCGATGCGTGCTTCTTCCTCCTCCGCCAGCGCCGTGGCGTTCTCGAGCACCGCATCCATCCTGTCGGCGGGAAACTTGCACGCTCCGTTCTCGTCCATGTGGATGATCTCGCCCGGCGCCACGTCCATGCCGCCAACGGATACGGGGACGTTCACCGCGTGTACGGCCATGTCCCCGTGTCCGGGTGTTACGCCGCTCAGCAGGTACTGGAACTTCATCGGCCGGATCTCGTGTATGTCCCGCGACGGTCCGTTGGATACCACGCCCACGCAGCCCACGGCTTTTGCGGAAGCCGTCATGTTCCCGCCCGCCAATCCCACTTTTCCGGCGATCTCCTCGGGGAAATTCTGCCGGATAACGAGAATCGTCGGCCCGGGGGATTCGTCCAGGGCGTCGATGACATCGATGAAGGAGAGGTTCTTGAAACCCGGTTCGGGCAGGCCGAAGACGCAGGTGACGGCGTAGCCCACGGTGCGTCCGAGTTCTGGATACATGCACTTTATGGATTGGTCCGTGTACCAGTTCACCGCCCACGGGTTGTAGAGGCCGAGGCAGAGGGGATGGGTGGGATAGGTGGCCACCACGTTGGTGATCGTAGGGGTGTCGAACTGTTTCAGCGCCTCCAGCGTCTCCTGCGGGGACCGCGTGGGCATGCATCGCTCCTTCCGGGGTGCGTGCGGAGAAAGGTAGGAAATCGAACTGTCAAATCGGTCCGTCAAATCGGTGGAATGAACCCGGTGAATATGGTCCTGATTCGGCGGGGTGTCAAGCCGGTAATCGGTCCCGTCAGGCGCGGTGGTTCGACTGCGTATTCAGTCGGTTGTCAAGCCGGCAGCCGGCTCCGGGCGGTACTGGACAGCCGCATGCTCCGGTCGTCCCGGCGGGCGGCATTCACGCGCGTCATTCGGACGATCCTGTCTGGAGCGACCGCTGCCACAGGGCCGTTGAGTAGAACTCGTAAGACGCGGCTTTGTCGGGGACGTCGACGAGATGGACCGTAAAGCGGCACGGCACCCCGTTGTCCGGCAGGTAGTCCCTGAAGAAGCCGCTATACGCCCGGGCGTACGCCTCCTTCAGCCGATCCTGCTCGGCGGCGTATCCCACCGGATCCACGAGGGGATTCGGCGACTTGGGCTGGCACCCGAAGGCGTGCACTTCGATGAAGTCGATTTCCCGCAGCGACTTGCACAGGCCGGCGTCAATCAGCCATTTCTCCCAGCTCTGAAAGACCAGGGGGATCTCCTGGTCCGGTTCCATCGAAATCAGTTCATCCCGCTCCAGCACGCCCTTGGCCGAATAACCGCCCGTGAGTCCGGCGAAATAGATCTTCAGGTCGCCGTCCGGCTGTTCTTCCGTTACCAGGGCCGACAGCACCGGGTTTTCGCCGTGGTAATAGTAGGTCAACTTGCCCCGCTTCCTGATGTTGAAAGCCATGGATGCTCCTTATGGAAGTTTAGGTTTTTCCGGACCACTCGCACGCGTTTCACCGTGTTAACGAAAGGCCCATCGTCAGTTTAATCTACTGCGTGTGTCAAGGTCGGTCAGGTTGCTTTATCGACTTCGCAAAGCGGGCAATTTCGGATATGTGCCGAGGTCTTAATGGTCTTTGGTCCATACGGTCTCGCGAGTCATAATGGACTTTGGCTGCTCGGTGTCGCCGTGTATATTCCATTCCCTCGCGGTCGTTGGATTCCCCGGGTCCCGCAGGCGTCCGATGCCATGCGACCGCGGCCGTTTGAACCTCAGCCGCCGGAGCCGCAGCCCGTACTTTTGAGTCCGGCGCCGTCCGAAGTGCGATGGTTTGGGTTTGGGTTTGGGTTTGGGTGTCGATACAAAGTAGAAACAATCATGAATCAGACCATCCCTTTTATAAAGGACCTCGCGCTTGTCGGCGGCGGACACTCCCACGTTCAGGTGATCCGCATGCTGGCCATGAAGAAGGCCCTGGGCGGCATCCGCGTCACGCTCATTTCGGACGAGTCCACCGTCTGCTATTCCGGTATGCTGCCCGGTTGCCTGGCCGGCCTGTACCGGCCCGACGAGATGGAAATGGAATTGAGGCCGCTTTGCAACTGGGCGGGTGTCCGGTTCGTCCGGGCCCGGGTGGCCGGCCTCGATCCGGTCCTCCAGCAGGTTCACTTCGACAACGGCCGTCCTCCCCTTGCCTACGATGCCCTTTCGATCAACGTCGGTTCGATACCCCGGGGCATGGACACCCCGGGTGTGCGGGAACACGCCGTGCCCACGAGGCCGCTCGGTCTGCTGCTGAAGCGGGTTCACGAGTTCGAGGAAAACCACCGGAGCGACGGCCGACCATTACGGATCGTCATCGCGGGCGGCGGCGCGGCGGGGGTGGAACTGGCCTTCGCCATGCACTCTAGATGGGGAGAGCGCTTCGCGCCTGTCGAGATCACCCTCGTGGATTCGCAGACGAATTTGCTGACCGGGCACCGTCCCCGGGTCGCCGCGATCATCGGGCGGTACCTCGAAGAAAAGGGGATCGCCTGCCTGACCGGCAAGCGAGTCATGGGCGTGGATGATACGGGCGTCCTTTTCGAAGATCATCCGGCCCTGCCCTGCGACTTCCTGCTCTGGGCGACGGGCGGAGCGCCGCCCGGTCTGTTGAAGGATACAAACCTGGAGACCAGCGGCGCCGGGTTCATCCGCGTCCGGCCCACCCTGCAGGTCATTGGTTACGACAACGTCTTTGCGGCGGGCGACTGTATTGAATTCCCCTCTCGTTCCCTGCCCAAATCGGGGGTCTACGCGGTCCGCGAGGGACCGGTCCTGGCCCGAAACATCCATGCCTGGCTCGAGCACCGATCCCTGGTTCCCTTCAGGCCCCAGGCTTCCGCGCTCGCGCTGCTCATGACCGGGACTCGGAACGCCGTCGCGAGCCGGCACCACGCCTCCTTCCACGGCCCCTGGGTGTGGCGGCTGAAGGACTGGATCGACCGGCGCTGGATGCGGAAATTCGAACCGGCGCTGCTGCCACCCATGGACCCGGCGGGCGATTCGCGCACGGCGGGCGATTCGCATCCCACAGGCAGTTTGCGTCCCGCCAGCGATTCGCACCCCGCCGGTGAAGAAGCCGGCGGAGGCCAGGAAGTGCCGGCCATGCGCTGCGCCGGGTGTGGCGCCAAGGTCGGTTCGACCGTGCTCACAGGCGTGCTCGACGAACTGGAGGTATTCAACCGCGAGGACGTGCGAATCGGCCTGCACGACGCCGACGACGCGGCGCTTCTGGAGATCCCTCCCGGCCGGTCGCTGGTGCAAACGGTGGATGGCTTCCGGGCCTTTACCGGCGACCTGCACCTCTTCGGCCGAATCGCCCTGGTCCACGCCGCGTCCGATCTGTACGCCATGGGGGCCGAACCCCACTCCGCACTGGTTACGGTCACGCTGCCCTACGCGGAAAAACCCCTCGTGGCGAACGACCTGAGACAGCTCATGGGCGGCATCGCGGAAGAAGCTCGGTGCCTCGGGGTCACCCTCCTAGGCGGGCATACGAGCGAGGGAACGGAGACGGCAGTCAGCGTAACCATGAACGGTCTGGCCGGCAGCGACGCCGTATTCAGGAAGGGCGGGCTGCGTCCAGGCGACGGACTCATCCTCACCAAGCCCGTAGGCACAGGCGTCATCCTGGCGGCCGACATGCACCTGAAGGCCCGGGGAAGCTGGGTCGACGAAGTCTTCGAGGGCATGCTGCGGTCCAACGCGGAGGCGGCGAGGATCCTCGCCCTGGCCGGCATTCCTTCCGTCACCGACGTGACCGGCTTCGGCCTGGCGGGGCACCTGGTCGAGATGCTCGAGGCCGGCGGCGTGGGCGCGGAGATTGAAATCGACCGGATACCGCTTTATGCCGGCGCGGCGGATTGCGTGGCCGCCGGCGTGGAAAGTACCCTTGCGCCGTCCAATCGGGAACACCTGCAGAAGAGATGGCAGGTGGAGTCGGGGGCTGGCACGGCGGACGCGGCGGAGCCTGGTGTATTGGACGGCGAGGACGCCCTCCTCTTCGACCCCCAGACTTCGGGTGGACTGCTGGCCGGCGTGCCTCCCTCCCGTATCGACGAGGTCGTCGTTAGACTGCGGGAGGCCGGATACGCACAGGCGGCCTGCATCGGACGGGTAACCGACCGGAAACGGCACTTGCAGCTCCGCTGAGCCGTCACGGCAACGCACACACGATCTTGCCGATATGCCGCTGTGATTCGAGGTAGTCGTAGGCCGCGGGCACTTCATCGAAAGGAAACACCCGGTCGATGCAGGGCCTGAGTCCCGACGCTTCGCAGGCCCTTACCAGGTCGCGCAGGTCTTCGGCGGAGGAGGTGTAGATCCCCCGTACCTGGATCTGCCGGCCGATGATATCGAAGGGATTGAGGCGGGTTTCGAAGCCGTCCAGAATGCCCACGAGGGATATCCGGGCGTGCAGCGCGCAGGCTTTCATGGACTTCGCGAACGTCTGGCCGCCCGCCACGTCCACGACCAGGTCGACCCCGGCACCGCCGGTACAGGAACGTACCTGTTCCGGCCAATCCTCGTCTCTGTAATCGAAGGTCTCCAACACCCCGAATTCATCCTTCATCCGTCGGGCTTTCTCTTCGGATGAAGTGGTTAATAACGCTTGCGCCCCAGTGAGTTTCACAAGTTGCGCAGCGAACACGGATACCCCACCCGTGCCGTGCAGCAGGACCCACTCCCCGGCCTGCAATCGACCCTGAGATACTACCGAAGCCCAGGCGGTAAGTCCGGCGATGGGTAATGTCGCGCCTTCGTGGTAGGAGAAGTGGGACGGCATGGAGACCAGGGCGACCGCGGGATACAGCACTTGCTCGCACAGCACGCCGTCCACGCCGCCCGCGCCCACCAGGGTCTTCATCCCATCGGGCGTAAGTCTTCCGGCGGGCCAGCGCAGGAACGGTGCATTCACGACCCGGTCGCCCAGCCGGATACCCGATACTCCCGTCCCCGTCTTCAACACGTCGCCCGCCATGTCGGACCCGGCGACGAACCTGCCCTCGAAGGGCTTTCCGTACCGGCCTCTGGCGACCATAAGGTCCCGGTAGTTGAGCGATACGGATCGGACCCTGACCAGCGCCTCTCCGGGACCGGGTTCCCCCGGTTCCGACAGATCGGTCCGGCGAAGCTGGTCGTGGTCAATGACGTATGCGCGCATGGGGGCGGTCCTTCACTTATTCCTTCACTTTTCCCTTCAATCGCGATAATTGACCCGTCGCGATAATCGACGGCCTTTTTCAACACATCGTACCATAATCAATTTTCAACGAGACCGCGAAATTGGCAATTGATAAATACCGCGTGAATTCGTATGCTTAAGGCGACGCGCACGCCCTTGATCGGCGTGCAGTTCCAACCGGCCAATGGGGGGAGATTTCCCATGCGGGCGATTGGTTTCGCGGCCCGGTACAACGGACTGGTATAACGGACTGGACCCGAGACGGGCGGACCATGGACCGAACCCCGGACAGGCAGAGAGGACCGAACGGCATTGAACGACATCCGAATTTACTTCATCGGTGATTCCTATGTGAACGGTACGGGCGACCCGGCCTATCTCGGCTGGCCGGGCCGGGCCTGTGCCGCGTCGAGGTCAGAAGAGAACGCCATCACCTGTTACAACCTGGGCATACGCGGCGATACGAGCACCGATGTGCTCCGGCGCTGGGAACGGGAAGTGGAGGTCCGGCGTCTCATTCCTCACGACGGCCGGGTGGTGTTCGGATTCGGCGCGAACGACTGCTGGATCATAGACGGGAAGACGCGCGTGGAACGCGCCGATACCATTCGCAACACCGAAGAGATCCTGTCAAGTGCACGGTCCCTGTTTCCCACGTTGATGGTCGGGCCGCCGCCCGGGATCGACGAGGACGAACACGGCCGAAGGGTGGAGATTTCGTCGCTCGTCGGCGAAATCGCCGGTAGAGTCGGCGTGCCCTATCTCGAAGTGATCCACGAACTGCATGCCGGCGGTATCTGGCAGAGCGAAGCGGCCCTCGGCGACCGCGTTCATCCGGCCGATGGGGGTTACTCCGCGCTGGCGGAACTGGTGCTCGCCTGGCCGGCGTGGTGGTTTTGTGAAACGCCCAGTGCACCCTAAAGGAGGTAAACGGTGTCGTTGACCCAGGCACGGATCGACCAGTTCAACGAACAGGGATTTCTCCCTTACGAGGACCTGCTGACGCCGCTGGAGGTCAAAGCGCTGCACCAGCGGCTTGAAGATATCGGCAACGAACGGGTCGATTTCCCGGACGAATACGTTCAGATCGAACCGCGCGTGGAACTCGGCGACACACAGGCCGATCCGGTCCGTTTCAACAACGTGCGCAAGATCTGGAACCTGACGAAGCACGATCCGGTTTTCAAGGAACTGGCCCGGCACCCGAAGATCCTCGGCGTAGTCCGGAGCCTGATCGGTCCGGATCTCAAGATCTACGTGGACCAGACGCTCTGCAAACCGCCCCGGGTGGGTTCGGCGAAACCACCTCACCAGGACTCGGCCTACTGGACGAGCATCGATCCGCCCGATCTCGTGATCTGCTGGATCGCCCTGAACGACGCCACCGAGAACAACGGGTGCATGCGATTCATATCCGGTTCCCACAAGGCCGGTGTAATCGAGCACAAGCACCTCGAGGACTTTCGCGTCGAGGACGCCCGCGTCGGCTATGAACGGGAGGTCGCCGTACCCCTGAAGGCCGGCAGTTGCTCGTTCCACCACAGTCTCGCGCTACATCGCACCGACGCCAATACCAGCGACGACCGGCGCATCGGCCTGACCGTCGCCTACATGGACGCCCGTTCGAAATTCATCGGAAACGGTGCCATGCCGGAATACGAACTTGTGTCCGGCCGGGCTTACGAAGGATGTGTTTAGGACAACAGTAGGATTAACACTTTGAAGATCAATACGATTCGTAATAACATTAGTCATAGTATCGCACTGCCAGGAAGCAAATCGATTACGCTGAGAAACCTGGTGCTCGCGTCGCTGGCCGAGGGAACGACCGAGATCGACGCTCCCTGCGACTGCGACGACACCTGGGAAATGGTGGAATGCCTGGGTATACTCGGGATCGAGATCCAGGCGAGTGACGACTATCGGCGGATGACCGTGGAAGGAAGAGGCGGACGATTCGCCGAAGGGCCGGTCAGCCTCGACCTCGGACTCAGCGGTACTACGGCCCGATTCCTGATCGCCCTATCGGCCCTGAGGACCGACGAGACCCGGCTGGCCGGACGGGGCAGTCTGAATGAAAGACCTAATGCTCCTCTGCTCGACGCTTTGGAGCAAATGGGGGGAGCAACCGAGTCGGCCAATGGCGGTTGCCTCCCTGTTATCATACGGGGACCTGATAAGTTCAGGCGCTCGGTCCGGATGAAAGGCGATGTGTCCAGCCAGTTCTTCTCCGCCCTGTTGCAGATCGCACCGGTACTGCCCGAGGGCCTTGAAATTCAGGTCGAAGGCGAACTCGTCAGCAAGCCTTACATCGACATTACACTGAACGAAATGCGGACGTTCGGCGTGGACGTGGAGAACGACAACTACCGCAAGTTCCGGGTCGCCCCACAGCGTTACCGTTCAGGACCCCGGTCGGTGGAAGGCGATGCTTCCGCCGGCTCCTATTTCTCGGCGCTCGCCCTGATGCACGGCGGGAAGGTGGTCATAGAGAACCTCGGATCCGAATCCCGGCAAGGGGATATCCGTTTCCTGTACATCTGCGAAATCCTGGGCGCCCAAGTCCGGATGGACGAGAAAAAGACGGTCATTGAAGGGCCGAAGGATGGCCGCGTACGGGCGGCCACGGAAGAAATCCACTGCGGGGATATTCCGGACGCAGCGCTAACCCTGATCGCCGTTTCACCACTAATACCAGGTACGACCCGCATAACCGGGATCGGCACGCTGAAGCAGAAGGAGTGCGACCGGATCGAGTGTCCTGCGGCGGAGCTGCGGAAGATCGGAGTGGCAGTGAAGACGGGCCCGGACTCCATCGAGGTTGGGGAACTGCCGACAGGTGCCCTGAACGCCACCGAATATATCTCCGTCGAAACCTATCACGACCACCGCATGGCCATGAGTTTCGCCGTACTGGGCACCCGCCTCGGGAACCTGGACATCCTCGATCCGGATGTAGTGGGGAAGACCTATCCGCGCTTCTGGGAGGATCTGGCGAAGTTACAGTAGTGGGATCGACAGTCCTTGTACCCAATCCAAGACTAAATGCCGTCTGAACGTTATCGGTTCTTAAAACCAGCCGGGCATCGTTGTCAGTCAAAAACGTTAGCGGAGTTTGGTTGGGCGTCCCAGGTGTTCCTATTCGCTGTTCTACCTCGTAACAGTCCCAGAATTCACGCACACTTTCTTTAGGATTCCATTCCCGGATTCCTGAGCAATACATCGGTCGTGATCCAAAGATGCCCATGCAACGCCCGGGCCATGGGCATGGTAATGGCGCGCTTACCGGACAGCACATCCGAAACTCTCCCTCGACTCCCGAAGATTGGTATCAGGTCGCGAGGACGCAGACCTGCCTGTTCCATGCGGAACCGGATCGCCTCGTGCGGTTCCGGATAACCCATGGGACAGTGCTCGTCCTCCCAGGACTTGACGAGCGCGGCCAGCACGCCCAGTTCATCTCCTTCCGGGCTACCGTATTCACTGCCCATGAGTTTGTCTATACGGGCTAGAGCTTTTTCATGATCCGCTTCCGAGCGGATGGGTTTGATGTCAGCCATTTCTATATCCTTTTTGCGTCAATACCGGTGTACTGATCGTGCGTCCCGATAAACCTTATTCGTACCAATCGATGCGCGTACCTACAGGAACGCTCCATCTACCGTCGTATATACAGATCCGTAATCGTGGAATTGTCGATGAAGAAGGGTTCCTGGCCCGTGGAGTCCTTTTTCCAGCCCGTCAGCCAGGGTTTGCGGAGCTGCAGGAAGTAGTCGTGGTAGAGGAAGACGCCGCCCACGTCCTCGACCAGGATCCGTTCGGCCTCTTTGTACATCTCGAACCGTCGTTCCTCGTTGGTCTCCCTTGCCGCCTCGTCGACCAGCCGGTCGAACTCCGCGTTCATCCAGTCGTGGCGTCCCGCGCCCACGGGCCGGGAGTGCCAGACCATGCCAAGGAGGTTGTGGGGATCGGGGAAATCGTACTGGAAGGGGATCAGGCTAAAGTCGATCCGGTACTGGGCCATGGCCTCGCTGTAGACCCTGGGCTCCATGTTCCGGACGCCGACGTTGAGGTCCAGGTTGTTAGACAGCATGCCCGATATCGCTTCGGCCGCCATGATGCGGTTGGGATCGTTGCGAAGCCAGATGTCCACGGAGGGGAATCCCCGGCCGCCCGGATACCCGGCCTCGGCAAGGAGGCTGCGCGCCAGTTCGGGATCGTACCGCTGGACGTCTTTGAGTTCGTCGCCCGAGTAGCCCGGAAAGCCCGGCGGCAGCATGGTGTACGCGGGCAGGGCCGTACCCCGCAGCACGATGTTGCAGAGCGCGTCACGATCTATGGCGTGGCTGATGGCCTTACGCACCCGGTGGTCGTTGAATACGCCTTCGCGCGTCCGGAAGAACAGGTAAAGCGCGTTGAAGTCCATGTACTTGTGCAATTCCGCGCTCAGCTCGGGGTCTTCCTCGATCCGGCTTAAGTCGCGCACGTCGATCTGCACCAGGTCCAGCTCGTCGTTCTCGTAGGAAAGCAGTCCGGTGCTTATCCGGCTTCTGAACATGGAATGGATCTCGGACAAATACCCCTTGATCGGACCGTTGTAATAGGGATCGAGGGACATGGTGAGACGCTCGCCGATGCGCCAGTTCTCCACCTTGTAGGACGAATTGCTGACGACGTTCTCGTCCGACGCCCAGCGGGGGCCGAACCGTTCGACCTGCCAGCGCGGAACCGGGATCGACGTAAAGAAGGCGGCGATCATGGGCAGGTACGGGCAGGGTCCGTCGGTTTCGATCACGAGGGTCATGTCGTCCACCGCGTTTACGCCGACCGTGTTCGGGTCGTCGGTCTGCCCGGTATTGAACGCCCGTGCGCCCTTGATATTGTAGTAGAAGAAGGCGTAGCCGCTGCCCGACGCGGGATCCAGCATGCGCTTGTAGCTGTATTCGAAGTCGTGGGCGGTGACGGGTCGGCCGTCGCTCCACCGGGCGCCGGGACGCATGTAGAACGTCCACTTCGTCTGGTCCTCGTTGGCCGTCCAACGGGTAGCCGCGCCCGGGATCACGCGATTGTTGTGGTCCAGCATGGTGAGGCGCTCGAAGAGGAAGACGATGCCGCCCACCTCGTAGATGGCCACGCCGATGTCCAGGTTGGTCGGCTCGTCATTCAGAAACCGGAAGACCTGCCGGTCGAGCGGCGCCGCGTCCGCCGGCATGACTCGACCGACGGCGTTGCGCACCTGGGCCTCCGGGATTCCGGTGTATACCGTAAGCCCGAGCATGGCAAGGCCCAGCACTGCGGTCAATAAAGCTGCAGGTCTCATTGAAGTATTCCTTCGCGATCAGGACCGCGCCGCCCGTTCCAGGTTCAGCCAGGCCATCTCTTCGGCCGTCAGCTTCGTTTGAAGCGCCTGCAGGTTGGCCCTGATCTCATCGCCGTTTCGGGCGCCGACCAGCGCGAAGATGTTAAGCGGCTGGCTAAGCACGTAAGCAAGGGCGACCTGGGGTATGGATAGGCCCTTTTGGCTCGCCAGTTCCTCCACCCGGTCCAGCCGGTCGAAGTTGTCGTCGGTGCAGTAAGACCTGACGGAACTCTCGTCGAAGAGGCCCTGTTCGGCCAGCGTTTCGTAATTATCGCGATTCACCCGGCCGGAGAAGAACCCGCTGGCGATGCTGGACCAGGTAAACAGCGGCATCTGGTTTTCCTGGTACCACGACCGCGCGTCGGCTCCGTCCTTCCCGCTGATGCTGATACATCCTCTCCAGGGCGGTTCGGCCTGTTCGGCCAGGCTGAAATTCGGACTGCTCACGGTGAAGGGCTGCTGTCCGCTGGTGGCGGCGTAGAGGTTCGCCCTTTCGATGCGGTCATGGGTCCAGTTGGATCCGCCAATCACGCCCAGGTTGCCCGCGCTGATGTACTGATTGAGCGTATCCATGATCGGAGCGACGGGAACCCTTACGTCGTCGCGATGCAGAAGGTAGAGATCCACGTAGTCCGTATTCAAGCGGGCCAGGGAGTCGTGCAGGTCCGATGAGATATCGTAGGGCGTCACGCGGGCCCGGTCCGCATTCATGTGGCAGCACTTGGTGAGAATGACGATTTCCCGGCGCAGGCCCCGGTCTTCGATCCAGCGGCCCAGCACGCGTTCGCATTCGCCGCCGCCGTACAGGTGGGCGCTGTCAAAGGTGTTGATCCCGGCGTCGTACACCTGGTCCAGCAGGTCGAAGCTGTATTCCTCTTCGGCGAAACTCAGCATGATGGTGCCCTGTACCAGACGCGATACGGGCTTGTCGACATTCGCAATGTTGCCGTACTCCATGGGTGCTCCTTTAATTTCGCTTTATACGGTGATTACAAAACACGTTCTGGTGTAGTGTGCCGTGGGCCGGTTTGGTCTGGTCTGGTCTGGTCTGGTTTGGTTTGGTCTTTCGGCATTTCCGGCGCCATTACCGGAACCATCATTCCATCGGATACTTCAACCCGATCCCGGCCCGGACGGTGTCCAGCGTCCTCATGATGGCCAGGGTCTCGTCCAGGGGGAGCGCGGGACTCTCGAGCAACCCTTCACGGAGGCAACGCCCCGCTTCCTCGATCTCGTATTTGAATCCGTTCTCCACGCGCGGCGGCTCCACCGATACCGGTTCCTCGCCGTCCGGGTTCAGCGTTGCGGTATAGGTGTCATAGAATGCAGACGGGATGCGGATGTTGCCCTGCGTCCCGTGGATGGACACGGCGCCGGGCGTGCTGGTCCGGACGGCGCAGGTCAACGCGGCCATGGCGCCCGAGTCGTAACGGAAGGCCATGGTGGTCTGCTCATCGACCCCCGTTGCGCCAATGTCCGCCAGCGCAGCGACCCGGTCCGGTTGCTTACCGTAGACCATCGAAGCCATAGATACAATGTATACACCGATATCCAGGAGGGCGCCCCCGCCCAGTTCGGGATTCAGCAGGCGGCCCTCCGGGTTGAACTCCGCGCGGAATCCGAAGTCGGCCATCATGTTCCGTACTTCGCCGATGGCGCCATCGGAGAGCCACTGTCGTACCTGCGCGATGGCCGGCAGGAATCGCGTCCACATGGCCTCCATGAGGAAAAGACCCCGCTGCCGCGCGCACCGGATCATGGCTTCCGCTTCCGATGCGTTGAGGGCGAAGGGTTTCTCGCAGAGCACGGGCTTGTCCGCGTTCAGGCATAGCAGCGTGTCCCGGCAGTGCATGGGGTGCGGGGTGGACACGTAGATCGCGTCGACCTCCGGGTCTTCCGCCAGGGACGTGTAGGACGGGTGTCTCCGGGGCACATCGAACTCGTCGCCGAAGGCGTCCGCCGTGCCCTGCGCCCGGGACCCGACGGCAGACAGCTCGGCATCCGGCACCACCACGAGCGCTTCGGCGAACTTGTGGGCGATCTTCCCGGTTCCAAGAATGCCCCATCGAATGGTTTCAGGCATGTACGCTCCGCTTTCTGACGTGGATATTACGACTTTCGTGAAAACTGGCTTCGGCGAGATACTTGTATTTATGTGTAATCACCGGATGCGTTCCTTCGCCCAGTGGAGGACAGCTTCTGCTATGGCGATGGCTTCGTTGTACTCTTGGCTGGTAACGGGATCTATGTCACCGGGATAGCGTGTAATCGCGGCATATTTAGTCAATTTGCTGGCTTGTTGGATCGGTGCTGGTATGACCTCTCCCTTGTCTTCCAATAGTGACAACAGGTAATCGAGGTCATGCACAAAAGGAAACTCGATGTTGCGTGAGATCATCACGGCTTTGATCGCTTTTTCTGCGGCCTGCTGGGCGTTGAAGCACAGACTCTCGATTTATACACCTGGAACCTCATTCGTCGCCTGAGTCAGGTCACTTCTTGCGCGGTTAATCCACTCCCGCGGGTCGTCAGGTGGAAAGCGTTCAGGAAGATTCATAGACGATCCTTCCTTCGCGCAGTGCGGGCTTGATGACCAAGGCGTGGCTGTCCTTGTATCGCTCGACCGCCGTTGGCGTGACGACGATGGCGTCAACAGCTGCTCCGACCCGGTGCAAGTTCATGTAAATCTCGCCCATCAGGTCAAGTGGACGCGCGCATTCCTTAACGATGAGCAGATCGACATCGCTGTGTCGGTTCATCTCGCCGCGGGCGGCAGACCCGAAAAGGATGATCTTTTCTGGCTCAGCCACCTCTACAACGCGTCGGATGATTTCGTCCAAGATCTGCGGGTCGAGCTTTCCTTCGTTCATGACCCCTCACAGATTTCAACTAGATGCGATCGTGCCGGACGACTTCCCACCTTACCGAATTTCCACTTACCGCTTGAGCTTGTCAACGTCAGATCACCGCAACCGCGCTCCGCGCCGTCTCGTCCCAGTCCGGTTCAGGCGCGGGACGGTCGCTCCAGGCGATGGTCATGGCGCCGTCCTCCACGACGAGCGTGCCCCGGCAATCGACCGCTTCGTCGGGCGGCCGCGGCTGCAGTCCCATGAAGGCTTCGAAGACGGGGTCGTTCCCGATGGCCAGGATGACGTGGGGATCCCCGCCGTGCACCTCCACGCCGAAGCTTTCGGCCAACTGGGCCTGTTTGATCTGACCGGTGATGCCGATGCCCCGCTGCCGGACGATATCGGCGGCCTGCATGGCCAGGTACGGCGCTGTGTTGTACGGCTGCCCACCGATTGCGCCGATCCATTCCAGGGTCAGAACCGGGAGATCGAGGGTGGCGCACAGTTTCTTGAGCCCCAGGATGTCGTAGTCCTGCAAGGGCTCTTCGATCCACCGGTAACTGCACTTCTCCATGATGCGCCCGATCTTCACGGCTTCCTCATAGGTATACGATTCGACCGGATCGTGAAAGAGCATGATTTCGTCGCCGAGAGCCTCACGCAACTTGACGGCCATTTCCCCGTTGGCCTTCACGCCCCGGTAGGAATGATCCTTGCAGCCGATGAATCCCTCTTCGTCCACGCGCTGCATTGCGTGGGCTACCAGGTCGTCGATGGTGCGACCGCCCACGTTGCAGTAGGCGGGCACGCTTTCCCGGCATGCACCGAGCAGCTTGTAGACGGGGAGACGTGCGCTACGGCTCGCCAGGTCCCACAACATCCGGTCGACCGTATCCAGCAAGCCTCTTCCCGTGTACATGAAGCGTTGGGCCATCCAGAACCGCTGCCACACGTATTCCCGGTCGAAGGCGTCCACGCCGATGAGCATGTGGGCGTAGCGGGCCAGGAACTGGCGGCCCTGCCATTCCAGTTCCCGTGGATCGTAACCCGTGCCGTAGTCGGCATAGGCGTCCAGATCGCCGTCCGTCACGAGACGGATCACCAGTCGGTACTTCGGTTCGGGGCCGTCCCCGGTGAAGGCGTATCCGTCGGGCGCGCCGGCGCCGAATCCCTGGTCATGGGTGAACAGCCCGGAGATGCCCGGCGGCACAGGCGCCATGCTGCCCCGGTCCGCACTGCTCTCGCGGCGGATTTCGGGTTCATCCTTCAGCACGTAGCACTTGACGTCCCGGATCTGCATGGATTTCCCTGTTCTGGTGGCCGGTTTTTTCGGGCGGAAGCGCAGATTACCGGCTGGCCATACCGTTTCAGGCTTCAATCATTTCCGAGGTCAAGTCCATTACCGCGTCCAGATCGATTTCCATGCCGAGGCCCGGAAGATCGGGTAAAGGGACGAGACCGTCTTCGATCTGTACCGGGTTCAGGACGAACGGCGGCGCGACCTCATGACCCGTCATTTCGAGAAAAGGCATATTCCTGATTGCGCCTGCGAGATGGATATGGGCGAAGCCGTCGCTGATCCCGGCACCGTCCAGATGGCAGTACGCGCCGAACGCTTCGGCGCAACGGGCTGACTTCAACACGTCCGTGATCCCGCCCGCACCGCACACGCCGGTCCGAATGTGATCGGCCGACTGAAGGGTCATGACCTGGGACGCCTCGATAGGGCTGCACACTTCCGCGCTGGTCGGCGTATCGATTTCGTCGGCTACCTGCTTGCCACCCGTGTGGTCGTTGCGGGGACGGGGCCGGTCGAAGTAGAAATAGTCCTCGTCGTCAAGCGCCTTGCCGATCCTGATGGCCTCGTCGACCACGAACCGTGCCCGGCCGTCGAGGATCAGCGGGAAATCCGGCCCCACGGCCGCACGCACCTCGCGTACCAGGTGGACGAGGGCGTTTTCATCCGCCATCACGCCGAATCGGTAGGCTTTGAACCCGGCCCGTTGCGCGTCTTTCGCTTCCTTGGCGATCTCCGGCGCGGAGGTACCCGCTGTGCTTGACGTGTCTCCTCCGATGCCAACCCGGCAGACCGGAACCCGGTCCCTGAACCCGCCCAGGTGCCTGAAGAGCGGCCGTCCAACGATCTTGGCGGACAGGTCCCACAGGGCGACGTCGATCCCGGCGCGAAAAGCTGGCGGCGGTCCTTCGTCCAGGTCCCGCATGGTCCACCAGGTCCGTTCACGGTCCAGGGGGTTCGTACCCACCAGGATGGGCGCTGCGAGATCAACATCGACATCGACGGCCGAAGCGGTAACCCCGGTACAGTGTCCCTCGAGCCCTTCGTCGATCACCAGGCGCAGCAGGCCCGCGGGCTGATGTAGGATGAGTTTGGTGATTTTCATGGGAGATTGACGCCGATTCTGTTCCGCCCTACTACTGCCCCGAAGCCCCCAGCGGAAACACCGGCCCGTCCCGCCGCTGCTCCGTGAGTGGACGGGATCCGCTCGCCGTCACGACGACGGACTGTTCCAGGTGCAGGGACCCGACCCCGGCCAGGCTCAGTGGCGCTTCCACGTTGAGCACCATGTCTTCTTCAATGGGCAGATCGGAAGGGACGTTGACACAGTCGTCCGAGATCCGCAGGCCGGTGTCCGGCGACAGGACGGGGTAGTCCCGCACTTCCATGCCGACCCCGTGGCCATGGGGGTACATGGCAAAACCCGCTTCGTCGACGACCTCCTGCATGGCCGCCTGTACCGCCGAGGATTTGACACCGGGCCGAATCGCGGCCAGGCCGGCGTCCATGGAGGCGCGGAGCGTGTCGAACCGGACCTGCATGTCGTCCGACAGCGGCCCCATGGCGAAGGTGGTCCCGGTGTCCGAATAGCAGGACCGGTACCGGCATCCCCAGTCCACATATTCCACGTCGGAGTCGCCGAGGATGAAATCCGGTTCCGTCGCGATGCCGAGTCCGTGGACCCCGAAGGCGAAGTGGTCCAGGTCCGCCCCTTGAGTACCCAGTTCCGCCCTGAACCGGTGGACGACCTCCTGCACGTTGTCTCCCGGCCTTGCCTGTTCCATGGCCGTCATGGCCGCCGTTTCGCTGATCTCGGCCGCCAGCGTGAGCCGGTCGATCTCGTCCCGGGTCTTGACCATGCGAAGCAGCCGGATGAGGTTGGAGCAGTCCAGCAGCCGGGCATCGGGAAGGGCCTCCTTCAGCTGCCGGTACCGGTCGGCGGTCAGGCCGTCGGTCTCCACGCCCAGCGTGCCCGCGGCAAGTCCCCGGTCGCTCAGAGCTCCTACGAGAGCCTGGGTGGTCGTAATGTAGTCCGGTGTGCCCTGCAGGAGGTGGTAAATACGGTCCATCCGGTCGGACAACGGCCTCGGCGGCAGAGACCAGTCGAGCCCGGAATCGCCGCTGATCCGCAGGTCTTTTACCCACAGGTCTACGCCGTTGACGGCCAGCATCGCGCCGGTCACCGCCAGCGCGGGATCGCCCTCGAGGGGAAACAGGGCGTATCCCTGCGCCAGATCCGCCGATGCGCCGGGCCGGACCATGTACGCCTTCATGAGCCCGTCTATCCAGATGAAGTAGTCCGTGAAATAGGTGATATTCACGGGCGAGGTCGCGATCAGTCCGTCGAGTCCGCGATCCCGCATGTACGCCCTGGCCCGCTCGGTATTGAAGAGCATCTGGGTTTCGATTCCGCAGGATGGATTTCGTTGCGATGGATCCGCCGTTTACGCCTTCAATCCGGCGCGGCGGCGGTGGCATGAAGAAGCACCAAGCCAGTATAGAAACGCCACCTGGCGATGTCAACGACCGAATCCTCTTCCAGGGCCCTCTCCCGGCATGTACGCAGCGTCGTCGTCGCACGCCCGCAGTGCCATCTTTCCCTTGACAAAAGGGGCGCAATCGGATTACTAGGGACATGCGGCCAGCATGCGCCAGGATCGTATTCCGTCCCTCCTGACCACCCCGAAGAACGTACGTTCAAATGATCCATTTTAATGATTCACATCGTTGACTACGACGCCGGGAATCAGACCTCGGTGAAAAGAGCGCTGGATCACCTGGGCGTGGATTCGGTCATTACGTCGGATCCGGAGGATCTGGTCCGGGCGGAGCGTATCGTCTTTCCCGGGGTGGGGCATGCCCACTCCGCCCTTGAGACGCTCCGGGAACGAGAGCTCGACGACGCGCTAAAATCGGCCGCCGACCGGGGGACGCCGATCCTCGGGATCTGCGTGGGCTGCCAGATCCTGCTGTCGGTCTCCGAGGAAACCGATCTGTCCTGCCTGGACCTTATCGGCGGCCGGTGCCTCAGGTTCCGGCCGGACGACGCCGGCCTGAAGGTGCCGCACATGGGGTGGAACGCGCTGCGCGTCGACCGCGCGCACCCCGTGCTCCGCCACGTGAGGCCGGACGACGAGGTATACTTCGTACATTCGTTCTACCCCGCCCCCGACGATGAGCGGGACGTGCTGGCGAGGAGCCGGTACGGCGTGGAGTTCGCGGCCGCCATCGGCCGGCGCAATATCGTGGCGGCCCAGTTCCACGTGGAGAAGAGCGGCCCCGTGGGATTGAAGATGCTGGGTGAGTTCGCGCGTTGGGACGGGAATCCATGCTGAGCAAGCGACTCATTTCCTGCCTTGACGTGCGCGACGGCCGGCTGGTCAAGAGCGTCCGGTTCGTCAACACGAAGGACATCGGCGATCCGGTCTCCGCGGCGCGGCGGTATTACGAAGCCGGCCTGGACGAACTCGTCTTCTACGACATCACGGCATCCAGCGACCAGCGCGCCATCATGCTCGACGTGGTGGAGGAGGTTGCCCGGCAGGTGTTCATCCCCTTCTCGGTGGGGGGCGGCCTCCGATCGGTCGACGATTGCCGGCAGGTGCTGGAAGCCGGCGCGGAAAAAGTCAATCTGAACACGGCGGCCGTCAGCAATCCAGGGGTCATCTCCGAGGCGGCCGACGCCTTCGGGGTCCAGGCCGTGGTGCTGTCCATGGACATCAGGGCGGCCTGTTCCGGATCACTGACGACCGGTTCCGGATCCCTGCCGTCCGGATACGAGATCGTGACCCACGGAGGCCGGCGCGACACCGGCATGGATGCCCTCGAATGGGCGCGCCGCGGCGAGGCCCTCGGCGCCGGCGAGATCGTCGTCAACTCCATCGACGCGGACGGCACCCTCGAAGGATACGAGTTGAAACTCACGCGGATGATTGCCGACAACGTGGGCATCCCGGTCATCGCCTCGGGCGGCGGCGGCAGGCCGGAGCACCTCTACGACGCCCTTACGGAAGGAGGGGCCGACGCGGCCCTGGTGGCCTCCATGCTGCACTACGGCCACTACTCGGTGGATTCCATCAAGCACCATCTTCACGACCGGGGTCTGAAGATCCGGATGACCAACTAACGAAAAGAGCATAACCATGGACTGGTCCAGACGCAACTTTCTCAGGAGAACAAGCCTGGTGGGCGCCGGCGCGGCGGTCGGCGGCCTGTCCACGATGCTGGACGGCTGCGCGATCGCCCAGCGTTACGACGTGATCATACGAGGGGGACAGGTGATCGACGGGACGGGGGCCGCCCCCGTGGCCGCCGACATAGCCATCGCGGGAGACCGGATCGTCCAGATCGGTCCGGTCCAGGGTTCCGGCGGGAATACGATAGACGCCACGGGCAAGATCGTCTGCCCTGGATTCATCGACATCCATTCCCACACCGACCTTTCGCTCCTGGTCGATCCCAGGGCCGAAAGCAAGATCCGGCAGGGCGTGACCACGGAGGTGGCCGGTCAGGACGGTTCTTCGCTGGCCCCGCTGACGAACGGGCGGCTCAGGTCGCTGCAGGAAGGTTACGGACGGCGGTACGGCGTGGACATAGGATGGACGGATTTCACGGGGCTTTTCAATACCCTCGAACAGCAGGGCATCGGGCTCAATTTCATCTCGCTCGCGGGCCAGGGCACCATACGCGGTTACGTCGTAGGGTACGAGAACGTACCGGCCAGCGCGCGCCAGGTCGATGCGATGAAGGACCTCGTGGACCAGGCCATGTCGGAAGGGGCCTGGGGCCTTTCGTCCGGACTCGAATACACGCCCGGCAGTTTTGCCGATGAGGATGAGATTTCCGAACTCGGCCGGGTGGCGGCGGGTTACAGCGGATTCTACGCGACTCACATGCGCAACGAGGACGATTTCCTCGTGGAAGCCGTGAGCGAAGCGATCAGCACCGCACGGAAAGCCGAGATCGCGCTCCAGATCGCCCACTTCAAGGCATCGGGCAGGCGGAACCGGGACAAGGTCGCGGTATGCTTCGACATGATTGAACAGGCGATCGGCGAGGGGATGGACATCACCCTCGACAGGTATCCCTACATCGCCTACGCCACGACGCTGCAGAACCTGTTTCCGACCCGTTTCCGCGCGGGCGGCGCCGAGGCGTTCGTCAGCCGTCTCCAGTCACCGGACGTCCTGCCCGCCATGAGACGGGCGGCCGTCGACAAGGTCGACATGCTGGGGGACTGGAGCGCCGTCATGATAACCTCGGTCGGCAGGGCGGAAAACCAGGACTACGTGGGCCGGCGGGTATCGGAGATCGTCGCGCGAAGCGGCCAGGATCCCTTCGAGTTCGTTCGGGAACTGCTCATCGCGGAGAACGGGAGCGTGGGCATGGTCGGGTTCGGCATGAGCGAGGAGGAGATCACTTCCGTACTGACCCATCCGCTGGTCATGGTCGCCTCGGACGGCGGGGCCGCAGCCGTCTCCGGCCCGTTGAGCGAAACCACGCCCCATCCCCGGTACTACGGGACCTTTCCCAGGGTGCTCGGCAAGTACTGCCGCGAAGAGGGACTGTTCGACCTGCCCACCGCCGTACACAAGATGACCGGCCAGCCGGCCCAGCGGCTGGGACTCGCCGACCGCGGCAGGATCGACGTGGGCCTGGTCGCCGATCTTGTGGTGTTCGATCCGGACACGGTCATCGACCGGGCTGACTTCATGAACCCCCATCAGTACGCGCAGGGCATCGAAAGCGTCCTGGTAAACGGCGCGGTCGTCATTGACGGTGGGGAACACACCGGCGCGCTGCCGGGCAAGGTGTTGCGAAAGCAGGCGGGATCGGCCTGAGTGCCTGTGACGGGGATGCCCGTCCGCCATTCGTTCGGCTTAATCGGTGTCCGAGGAGACCGGCATCATCCGCGATCTACGTTCAGGTCCACGATCCTGCCGCTGCGCAGGTCGAAGACCCAGCCATGCACCTGCAGGCCGGTCTCGCTGATCGACGCCTGCACTTCGGGGAACTCAAGGATGTTCGCGCACTGCGCGCGGACGCTGTGTTCGACCAAGCGGTCGCAGCGGTCCGTCGCATCGGGGACGGCTTCCAGTTCCGCCTGATGCCGCCGGGAAACCGCTCTCAGGTTCCGAAGCCACGGCTCAAGCGAGCCGAGGTCATCCGACTGCAGCACCGCCTTTACCGCGCCACAATCGTAGTGGCCGCAAACCACGACATGCCCGACTTTCAGATGCTCGACCCCGTAAATGACGGCGGAACCTGTGTTCGGGTCCAGGGAGGAGACCAGGTTGCCCACGTTGCGGTGGACGAAGACCTCACCCGGGCCGGCGCCCATGAAGGCTTCGGGCATCACCCGGCTGTCCGCGCATCCGATGTAGAGAATACCCGGCTGCTGCGGCCGCGACAGCCGATCGAGATAACCGGGATCGGAACCCAGCCTTCTTTTGATCCAGTGCTCGTTCTGTTCGAAAATGCGGGCAGGATTCATGGACTTGGCCGTGGGATTCCTGGATGGAGAAAGTGGGTTTTCCAATTTCGCCTGAAAAGTGGCCTTCGCCATTGCAACCAGGACCTTCTTACACCGCGCTGATCGCGTGAAATGGTATAGCACAGTATAGTCTGCCGATCGTGTTGCGTCAATGCGGACCGGTCCGGAGAATCAAATGAACGAACACGCTAGGGACGCCGCGAGCCCAGACGCCGCAAAACCGGACGCCGCGAGCCCAGACGCCGCAAAACCGGACGCCGCGTTACCCGCCGACGCGTTACCCGACGCCGCGAAACCGCCCATCTCCATAGGTATCGACGTCGGCGGGACTTTTACGGATTTCGTCGTGGTGGAAGGTGATTCCGCGCCGCGCTACTTCAAGACGGCGTCGACACCCCAGTCGCCGTCCGATGCGGTGATGAACGGACTCGGCGACATCGCCGATTCCCTCGGCCTTTCCGCGACCGAACTGATGTCCCGGACCCGCCTGTTCATTCACGGCACCACCGTCGCGACCAACACGCTCCTGGAGCGCAAGGGCGCCCGGGTCGGCCTGATCACCACCGAAGGTTTCCGGGACCTCCTCGCGCTCAGGGAAGGGCTGAAAGAAGACCGGTACAATCTGAGGATGACCCCCGTCGAGCCCCTGGTTCCGCGGCCCCTTCGGCATACGTTGGCGGAACGTATCCGCTCCGACGGTACCGTCGAAGCATCCGTGGATCCGGTGGCGCTGGACGGCATACTGGACGAACTCGCGCGGGCCGGCGTGGAATCCGTCGCCGTCTGCCTGGTTTTCTCCTACCTGAACCCGGCGCACGAGCGGCTCGTCGGCGAACGCATCCGACAGCGCCACCCGGAACTTTACCTCTCGCTCTCCTCCGAGATCCTGCCCCAGATCAAGGAATACGACCGCCTGAGTACCACGGCCGTGAACGCCTACGTAGGTCCGGTCTACGCCAGGTATCTCGAACGCATGAAGGAGGAGGCGTCCGGCCTGGGCCTCGAGAGCGACATCCTCACGATGACGTCCAATGGAGGGGTAACGCCGCTGGACGTCGCGGCGCGGCAGGCCGTGCAGGCCATACTCTCCGGACCGGCAGGAGGGGTCAGCGGGGCCGTCGCCTACGGTCGCCTGATCGGCGCGGAGGATCTCATCGGATTCGACATGGGCGGAACGAGCACGGATATCTCGGTGATCGAAGCCGGCGATCCCCAGGTCTCCGGGGAACACTACGAAGGGGGATGGAAGATCGCCGTGCCGATGATCGATCTCCACACGCTGGGCGCGGGTGGCGGGAGCATCGCGCGGGTGGATGACGGAGGAACCCTGCACGTCGGCCCCCAAAGCGCCGGGGCCGACCCCGGTCCGGTCTGTTACGGCCGTGGCGGCGATCAGCCCACGGTTACCGACGCGAACCTGGTCCTGGGCTACCTCGATCCCGGCAATTTCCTGGGCGGACGGAACCCCCTCTTTCCCGATCTGTCTGAACGGGCAGTCCGGAATTCCGTTGCCGAACCACTCGGGCTGTCCACGGTGGACGCGGCCCGCGGCATCCTCGACGTCGTGACCACGGCGATGGCCGAAGGCATCCGGCTGCTGACCGTACGCCGGGGTGGCGATCCGCGGCATTTCTCCCTGCTGGCCTTCGGCGGAGCGGCGGGCTTGCACGTGAGCCAGGTCGCCCGGAAGACGGGTATCGGCAAAGTCTACCTGCCTTCGGCGGCCCCCGTGCTGTCGGCCTACGGCATGCTCGCGTCCGACCTCCGGTACGACTTCGCCCAGTCATTCACGGCCAGCCTGGACGTGGTCGACCTCGACGAAGTAAGGCGCCTGACAAACCGGATGGCCGGCCGGGGCATCGCCCGACTCAGAAACCAGGGACTGGCGGACGGGGACATCGCCACCCGGTTCACGGCGGACATGCGCTACCTGGACCAGATCTACGAGGTGAACGTGACCGTGCCGGACCTTGCGATGGACGACGATGCCATACGGCACGCGTGGGCTTCGCTCTTTCACGAACGGTACCAGACTCTCTATTCCTACCATCAGCTCGACCAGGAGATCCGCCTGGTCACGCTGCGCGCCACGGTCACGGGCAAACTGCCGTCCGTCGACCTGCCCGTTATGGAACGGGACGACAGGGCCGGGAACGCCCGAAAGAGCACGCGAAGGATCTACACCGGTATCTGGACAGAGGCCGCCGTCTACGCGGCGGACGACCTCGCATCCGGCATCGTGATCGATGGACCGGCCATTGTCGAGTCCGATTTCACTACCGTGCTCGTGGAGGAAGGCGACCGCTTAGAAGTGGATCCCTACGGCGGCATGGTCCTGGCCGTTTCGCCGGCGGCGCTCGACGCGCGTGAAGCGTCGGATGCGCTAGTGTCGGATTCGTCGGATGCGCTGGATGCGCTGGACGCTCCGGAAGCGCCCGACGCGCCCGACGCGGACTTGGCCAGATCGGATCCGATCACTCATTCGGTCGTCGCCCACCGCCTGGAATCGATCGCCCGCGAGATGGCGGATGTCATGATCCGCACGTCCATGTCGCAGATCCTGAACTCCAGCCGGGACTTCTCCACCGCAATCCTCGACGCGACGGGCCAGCTCGTGGCGCAGGGCGAAGGCATTCCCGTGCATATCAGCGCCCTGCCGCCGTCGGTCGAAGCGGTGCGCGAATACTTCGGCGACGACATCACAGAGGGCGACCTGTTCATCCTGAACGACCCCTATTTCGGCGGCAGCCATCTACCGGACATCACGGCGATCTACCCCGTGTTCCGCGACGGGGCCCTGCGCTTCTTCGCCGTAAACCGGGCCCATCACAGCGACATCGGCGGGGGAACCCACGGCGGCTACAACCCCTCGGCCAGCGAGTTGTACCACGAAGGCCTTCGCATTCCGCCCGTGAGGCTGTATGAAGCGGGCCGGCCCAGGAAGGACCTGCTGCACATGCTGGCGGTCAACGTGCGCCACGCGGAGAACTTCACCGGCGACCTGCACGCCCAGATCGGATCGGTGCAGATCGCCGCGCGCCGGCTGCAGGCGCTGCTAAACGACTACGGCGCCGATGGCCTGATGGCGTCCGTCGATGCCATCCTGGACAGCGCGGAACGGCGGATCCGGCAACTCATCGGAGGCTGGAAGGACGGCGTATATTTCGGGGAGACGCTGCTGGACGACGACGGATTCGACGCCGAGTCGATCCCCATACGGGCAAAGGTCACCGTCCAGGACGACCACATGACCATCGATCTGAGCGAATCGAGTCCCCAGGTCACCGGGTTCATCAACAGCGCCTATGCCAACACGCGTTCGCTGGCCCACGTCGCCATCATGTACATGGCGCCGTCCGACGTACCCAAGAACGAGGGATCCATGCGGCCGGTGAAGGTCGTCGCGCCCAGAGGCCTGATCGTGAACCCGAACCCGCCGGCGCCGGTGTGCATGAGCACCAACCACTGCGGGGAGGAGATCGTGGAGGCCGTCTTCAAGGCGCTGGCCCCGGTCGCGCCTGAAGCCGTGAACGCGGGGTTCTCCCGGAGACTCCGTTTCGCGATCACAGGGCACAATCCGCGCACGGGGAACCGGTTCATCTGGCACTTCTTCTTCGGACGGGGCGGTGGGGGCGCGTCCCGGGGGTACGATGGCTGGTCCTGCGTGGGCGAGGTGAACGTGGCCGGGGCGATCCGCAGCCCCAGCGTGGAGATCACCGAAGAGCGTTTCCCCTTCAAGATCGTACGGAACGACCTGCGGCCGGGCTCGGGCGGCGACGGCACGTGGCGGGGCGGACTGGGCGCCGTGTTCGAAATGGTCTACGAGGGGAACGAGCCGGCCAAACTGAACATGGCGGGCGACGGCGTCATCAACCCGCCCTTTGGGCTCTTTGGCGGCGCGCCGGGCCTGCCGCACCGATACAAGGTGGTGTCCAACGGCAGAGAGCGGATGCTGAAATCGAAGGAAACCGAAGTGCCGATTCTCCCCGGGGACCGCATCATCGCCCTGTCCGCCGGAGGGGGTGGCTACGGACCGCCCGGATCCCGGGACCCGGACAGCCGTTCACGCGACCGGGAGTCGGGCCTGGTCTGATCGGTCCACGCTCCCGCACGGGCCGCGCCCGCAATCAGGATTCCGGCCTGGACTGACTGGCGCCCGGCCTAGAACCTTACCCAAACCGCATAGATCGCGAAAGCCGCCATGATCAGCGTGGCGGCCGTCAGCGCCGCCTGCAGGAGCCGGGACGGGGGAACGCCCGCTTCCCGCGCCGTCGTCCGGCTGAAGTACAGCGCCGCCCACCCGATGGCCGGCAGGAGGATCGTCTGCATCAGCGCGCCGATGATCACCATGGTGACCGGCGCGGACCACAGGACGTACAGGACGAGGTAAACCAGGGGCAGCAGGACGCCGATGATGCGCACGACGCGCTGCCGGTCGTTGGGCCGTGCGTAGGTCACCAGGCCGAGGACCGAAAGGGCGTCCGCCAGCATGCGCGACTGGCCCACGATGGTGACGAAATAGGTCGAAAAGAGGACCACGAAAGCGCCTACGCCGAACAAATAGAACGCCCAGTTTCCCAGTGTTTCGGTATACATGCCGGAGAGGATCTGCACCGTGCCGAATCCCTCGGGTACCATCCCCTGGGCGTGGAGCACGGCCGCCCCGAGAAAGAAGAAGGCGAGCGTGGCCAGCGTGTAGATGACCATGCACAGCCACACGTCCTTCTTCATCACGCCGATCCATCCCAGGGCGCGCGCCCGCCAGTCCGGGCTGCCGTCCCGGGGCCCGGCCGACCGGGCATATCCCTTTTCCACGCACCAGTACGGGTAGAGCAGGAGTTCGGAAGCGCCCACGCCGGTGATGCCGAAGACGGCAAAGGCCGTAACGGCCCCGTCCTGCGGCAGTGCGAATCGCAGCCCGTCGAGAATCACGCCGGGCGATACGGCATAGGGAGTCCAAAACAGGAGGAACGCGCTGGCCAGCGTGGTGAAGGTAAAGAGGGCCACCAGGATGGTGGTAATCCGTTCCAGCGTCATGTACTGCCCGACGAGACCGAGCCCCATGCCGACCAGGGTGAGTATGATCAGCCAGGACGTGTTTCCGAAGACTGGAAAGATCAGGTCCAGCGACAGGCTCATCGTACCGAAAATACCGCCCACCTGCATGGTACTCCAGAGCAGGAGCAGCAGACTACCCCATACGAGCCACGAAACCCGCAGGCGCGGTCCCGGCACTTTGTTGAAGGCGACGAAAGTGGTCTGGCCCGTGGCGATGGCGTGGCGGCCGAGTTCGCTCTGCACGGGCACCTTGACCGCACAGCTCAGGAGAATGAGCCAGAGCACCACGAAACCGACCTCGGCGCCGAGCCGCGTAGTGGCGATGAGTTCGCCGGAACCCACGATGGAACCGGTCAACAGCAGGCCCGGCCCCAGCTGGCGGATCGTCGACCAGCGGTCGGCGGGCGGTTTTCTCACATGTTCGGGGAGCAGCGCGTAAGGGTCGTATTCACGGGACATGCGGTTGCCTGTACGGGGTTTTAGATGAGATGGCCGGTTCGGCGCTGCGCGATGCCGTTCAGGATGCGTCCGCCTCGGTGGAAAGGGGAATCGCTTCGTCGATCAGCATGATGGGGATCTCTTCCCGGATGGGATAGAGGTACTTGCCGTCGGCCCGTACCAGCCCGCCGTCGATGGGCTCCGTCACCTGCTCGCCGCCCCGGTTGACGAGATTGCCCGCCGTGATCGATTCGTTGATGGATGCGACTTCGGAATCGGATGCGAGACGGACCTCTTCCTTTGTTTCCGGGCAGGCCAGTATGTCCAGCAAATCCTGGTCGATCATGCTTCCCTCCGCGTCCGTTGCCCTGTGACACCGCGTCCGTTGCCCCGTGAAGCCGTGCCCGTTGCCTCGTACCGCCGCGTCGATTGTCCCGGGGCGACTCACGCGTTGAATTGTCGTGGTTGGGACAGACTATAAGACGCACCGGAAGCGCGATCAAGCGATTTCTCAAGCGGCGACAGTTGCCGGGAGGACGGCATGGTTCCCGGTGAACGCCGCAAGCGGCCGGCGTTGGGTAACGTGGTTGTTGCATTTTAAAGGGCTACCACGTATAATAGGTGCGATTTTCAGAACGGATTTTTTGTGATCGCAGACTTAAAAACGGAATCAAGGAGTGCATACATGGCGCAGGAATTGCCGACCACCATCGAGTTGCCCGACTATTCCGGCCTGCCTTACAAGGTGGCCGACCTGTCTGAGGCGGAACTGGGACACCGCGAAATCGCCATCGCCGAACAGGAGATGCCCGGGCTGATGGCCGTCCGCGAGAAATACGCCCGCGAACAGCCGTTGCGGGACACGCGGATCATGGGTTCCCTCCACATGACGATCCAGACCGCCGTGCTCATCCAGACACTCAGGGCCCTCGGCGCCGAGATTCGGTGGGCTTCCTGCAACATCTTCTCGACCCAGGACCACGCGGCGGCCGCCATCGCGGACGACGGCGTTCCCGTCTTCGCGTGGAAGGGGGAAAGCCTGGAAGAATACTGGGCCTGCACGCTGCAGGCGCTGACCTTCGAAGGCGAGACCGGACCCACGCAGATCGTTGACGACGGCGGCGATGCCACGCTCCTCATTCACCGCGGCGTGGAAGCGGAGGACGACCCCTCCATCCTGGATGAACCCACGGACAACCGGGAACTGCAGATCATCAACGAGATACTCCGTCGGCAGCTGGACCGCAATCCGCGATTCTGGCACGATATGAGCGCGAACATACGCGGTGTTTCCGAAGAGACGACCACGGGCGTCCACAGGCTGTACCAGATGATGGAGGACGGCAAGCTCCTGTTCCCGGCCATCAACGTCAACGATTCGGTGACCAAGTCCAAGTTCGACAATCTCTACGGCTGCCGTGAATCGCTCGCGGACGGTCTCAAGCGCGCCCTCGACGTCATGGTCGCCGGGAAGACGGTCGTCGTCTGCGGATACGGCGACGTGGGCAAGGGATGCGCACAGTCGATGCGGGGATTCGGCGCGCGCGTGGTGATCACGGAGATCGATCCCATCTGCGCGCTTCAGGCCGCCATGGAAGGCTACGAGGTGACCACCATTGAAGACGTGCTGGAACAGGGCCAGATCTTCGTTACGACGACGGGGAACCGGGACATCATCCGCGTCGAGCACATGGAGCGCATGCAGGACCAGGCCATCGTCTGCAACATCGGGCACTTCGACAACGAAATCCAGGTGGACGCGCTGAACGAATTCCCGGGCATCGTAAAACAGGCCATCAAACCCCAGGTGGACAAATATGTATTCCCCGACGGCCGCGCCGTTTTCCTGCTCGCGGAGGGGAGACTGGTGAACCTGGGATGCGCCACGGGCCACCCTTCCTTTGTCATGTCCAGTTCCTTCACCAACCAGGTGATCGCGCAGATCGACCTGCGGCTCAACGAACACGAAACCGGCGTGACGACCTTGCCGAAACACCTGGACGAGGAGGTGGCCAGGCTGCACCTGAAAAAACTGGGCGTGAAGCTGACCCGGCTGTCCCGGAACCAGGCGGATTACATCGGCGTCCCCATCGAAGGCCCCTACAAACCCGATCACTACCGATACTGACGGGCGAGAGGGGCGTGGACCATCAGCCTTCCCCGTGAAGTAACGGGGGATGTCCACCGTTCTCGATGAAAAACTTCAGTCTGTTGATTGCCACCCTCAGGAACCGATTCAAGGTCGAGGACGTCCCGTTTCAATTTCGCGACCCGGGCGTGCTCGCGGACGGGGATCTGCGGTTGCGGCTCCACGGTACGCTGCTGGGCGACGCGCGGCGCGGCATCGTTCCCGAGTACATCTTCGACATGGTGCGGGCGGACAGCCCGGACAAACCGGACTACCCGGCCACCGTGATGGGAAGGCTGTCCCTGCGCATCGGCCACACGGAGCACATCGAAAAGTACGCCGGCCATATCGGATACTCCGTGGACCCGCCCTATCGAGGCCGCCGGCTGGCAGCCCGAAGTTGCCTGCTCATCCTGCCGCTCGCCCGGGCACACGGGATCAACCCGCTCTGGATCACCTGCAATCCGGAAAATGCGGCGTCCAGACGGACCTGCGAGATCATCGGTTCCACGCTGGTGGAGACCGTCCCGATTCCCCCGAGCGATCCGCTTTACCGGTGGGACACGAAGTGGAAGTGCCGGTACCGGGTGGACATTTAGCCCATGTTAGCCCTCCACGGCGGATCGCCCTACCGGGACACGGAGTCCCGCCCCTTCCCCGCACGGACGCCCTTCGGAGACGAAGAAATACGACTCGTCACGAAGGCGCTGCGTTCCCAGAACCTCTTTCGGTGGGGCGGCGAACTCACCCCGCGGTTCGAAAGCCGTTTTGCCGAATCCTACGGCGCGAAGCACGCCATCGGATCCACGTCGGGGACCGCGGCCCTGCATGTCGCCATCGGCGCGGTAAACCCGGAACCCGGGGACGAGATCATCACGAGCGCGATCACCGACCTGGGCACGATCATCCCCATCCTGTACCAGAACGCCGTGCCGGTCTTCGCGGACACGGATCCGGAGACGCTTACCGTGGATCCGGAAGACGTCGAACGGCTCATCACGCCGCGGACGCGGGCGATCATCGCCATACACCTCTTCGGCAACGCCTGCCGGATAGAGGCCCTGGCGGAGATCTCGCGCCGCAAGGGGATCGCGCTCATCGAGGACTGCTGCCAGGCGCACCTGACGCGTTACCGGGGACGGCTGCTGGGCACCTTCGGGGACATCGGCTGCTTCAGCTTCCAGCAATCGAAGCACATGACCACCGGGGACGGTGGCATGACCATCACGGACGACGACGCCCTGGGCCGCTGCATGCGGAGCTTCGCGGACAAGCACTACGACCGGGATCGGGCCGGATCGCGCATGTACGGACCACTGGGCATGAACTTCCGTATCACGGAACTCCATTCCGCGGTGGGACTGGCCCAGTTGGAAAAAGTCGGCCGGGTCGTCGCATCGAGGAACCGGCTTGGCGGCCGGTTATCCGAGGGGATCAAACTCCTCGACGTCATCGTGCCGGCGCCGGTTACACCGGGCGCAACGCACAGTTACTGGTCGTATCCGATGCGGGTTACAGCGTATTCGAACGAGACTTTCGCCCGGGCGCTGAACGCCGAGGGGATCGGCGCGAGCGCCGGTTACATTGGCGATCCGATTTTCCAGTGTTCAGCGGCGCTCGCGGAACACCGGACCTACGGGAACTCCCGTTTCCCCTTCTTCAGCCCGTACACCGACCGCACCTTCGAGCATGCGGACGAACTGTGTCCGAGGACCCGCGAAGTGCTCGGACAACTCGTGATGCTCTCCTTCAACGAGCAATATACCGACGGGGATATCGACGACGTGGCCGGCGCGGTGGGGAAGGTCGCATCGCTGCTGGAACGGACGCGGTGATACGGATCTCGCGGGGCGACCCAGATCGAGCGATGATCCGGATCTCGCGGCGATCTACGGAATGTTGTGCTGCACCTTGTAGGCGAGCCAGTTTTCCTTGAGATGCAGGAAATTCGCGAAGGTGGGCTGAAGGATGAACGGATTGTTGTTTCGCTCGTAACCGATTGTCGAAGAAGGCTTTACACCGAAGTCATGGCCCGGATAGACCCCGATTCCGTCGTCCAGTTCCATCAGGCGCCGCAGGCTGTCGTATTCCTTCCGAGCTTCTTCTTCGGTGGCCGTGCCGCCCACCTTGCCCACGAAGAGCGTATCCCCGGTAATCAGCTTGTCTTCCGTTAGGAGGCACATGCCGTCCTCGCAGTGACCGGGGGTGTGGATCACGGCGAGTTCGAGCTCACCCACCCTGAAGATCTCCCCATCCTTGACTTCGATATCGTAGAAATACTCCGCGTCCCGGTACATCACCACGTCGAGGCCCAGTTCCTCGATCAGGTGGTCATTGCCGTTCACGTGGTCATGATGGGAATGCGTACAGATGATGCAGGCCAGTTCCACGTCCAGCTCGCCCGCGCGCCGTATGTAGTATTCGGGCCGGTAGGAGGGGTCGACCGCCGCCGCCTTCCGGGTTTTCTCGTCGGCCACCAGGTAACCGAAGTTCCGGTCGCCCCCGTTTTGTATCTGTTCGAATATCATCCTCGTTCCTTTCGAATCGACCTGGTCCCTCGATAATCGTCAATGTCCGTTACGTATCGCCTGCGCACCGAGCCGTCGCAACTCGTTTTCCGCATGATATCCCTTCGGCGGGATGAAGTCAACCGGTTACCCGCCGGCCGTAAATTCGCTTGACTTCGACCCGGCACGGGCACAGGATAAATGCATGAAAACACGCGTGTTCAAACGGCTTGAATCCGATAGAAGCGAGCGTTCCGTGCATATCGGCGACCTGATCATCTTCCGTCATCGCGGGGACATTCAGATCGGCATGCTGCAGGCGGTTTCCAGGAAGAAACTCAAGGTGGCGACCTCCGCCAACCGGGTCATGGACATTTCAACGGACCCCATCGTGCGGTATACCGATATCCGGGTCCGCGACCTGCCGGAAATGCTGGCCGTCCGGCGGAAAATCGAGGACCAGGCCCTTTCCTTCGACCTTGAAGAGGTCTGGGACATCCTCAGGGACGATCCCACCGTATTCACCTCGGAAGACATCGGTGAACTGTACTGGGGCGAACCCGGCTCGCCCGAGCAGCGGGCGGCCATGCAGCTGCACCTGAGCCGCCAGTGCCTGTACTTCTGCGAACGGGACAACGGCTTCACGTCCCGCACGACCGACCAGGTCAGAGACATCCTGGACAAAGAGGCCCGTCAGCGCGCCGTGAGCACCGAGCGGGAAGGATTCGACCGCTGGCTCGCGGACGAAACGCAACAGGATCTCCAGTCCCTGACGAACCGCCAGAAGCGCTGGCTTTCCCACCTCCGGGAGTACGTCATTCAGGGCGACGACTACGCCGCGATCGACCAGGTGCGAATCCTGCTGAAGGAAATGCCCAACCTGGCGGGCGGCGATCCGCAGCGATCCGTTTTCGAAGTCATGGTACGCAAGGGGTTCTGGGACGAAGACGAAAACCTCGATCTGCTGCGTTACGAGATACCAACTGAGTTTTCCGACGAGGTACTCGATTACGCCGTGGCCTGCCGATCCTCCGAATCCGGCCGGGAAGACCTGACCGGGTTGCCGATCCTGTCGATTGACGATGCGTCCACGCAGGATATAGACGACGCCCTCTCCGCGGAACGGACCGAGGACGGCTACCGGATCGGCGTGCATATCACCGACGTGGCGGACCTCGTGCCCCGGGATTCGGTCCTGGACCTCGCGGCACGGGAAAGGATGTCGTCCGTCTACCTGCCGGATCGGCACATACCCATGCTGCCCGCCAACCTCTCCCAGGACCACTGTGCGCTGCTCGAGGGCGAACGGCGCTGTGCCATCAGTTTCTTCTTCACGCTGTCATCCGATTTCGAGCTGCTGGATTCCCGGATCATGCCTACCCTGATCGTCAACCGGGCGAGGCTGTCCTACGAAGAAGCCAACCGGCTGCTGGGAACGATTGAGCAACCCTACGCCGAAGTGCTTCAGATCCTGAACCAGGCGGTGGACGTCTTCTATCAGCGTCGCATCGACCAGGGCGCGGTCGACCTGGAACGCAGCGTAGTCTCGATCAAGGTGGACGGCGAGAAGCGAATCCGGATCGTGCTTCGGGACACTTCCACCCGGTCCGAACACATCGTGTCGGAACTGATGATCCTCGCCAACCGGACCGCCGCGGCGTACCTGGCCGGCCGCGACATACCCGCGATTTACCGTACCCAGGCCGAGACCGACCTGGGCGACCTGGAGCAGGCGGAACACGACGCGGTCTGGCGCTTCCTGGTACTGAGAGGAATGAAACCTCTCGAACTCAGCCTGAAGTCCCGTCCGCACGCCACGCTGGGCGTAGACACCTACTGCCAGATCACGTCGCCAATCCGTCGCTACGCCGACCTGGTTCTTCAGCGGCAGTTGCGGACGGCCCTGACGGAAGGCCCTCCGGCCTACGACGCAGATGAAATGATGGATGAGCTTTCCGCCCTCGAACGCAGCAGAATACTGAACAAGATCCAGGCCAGGCGGGAATGGTACTGGTTGCTCAAGCACCTCGAACAACAGAAAGACGTCCACATCAGGGCGATCGTCCTCGAGACGCGGGAACGAAACATCCTGGTCGAGTTTCCGGATTACGGAACGCGGATGGCGGTCAAGGTGGAGGGAAGGCCTTCACCGGGTGAAGAGATCGTGTTGAGTCCCGTCGCAATCGACCCGTGGTCGGGAACGCTGAGATTGCGGCAGGTTACAGATCAATCCTGAACCGGAAGGAGCATATCCTTGGTAAAGATACGTTCACTGGAGCACGTAGCCGTGGCCTACCGGGACACGGACGCCGCGGCAAAGTGGTACTGCGACGTGCTGGGCTTCGAAATCGCGCTCAAGTTCAACAACCCGGGGAACGACGCGAATTTCTACTTCGTTCGCGATCCCGCCGGCACCTGTTTCATCGAGATCATTGCCATGCCCGAAGGAGACGACACGCAACTCGTCGACATCCGGACCGCCCACGTGCATATCGCCTTCAACGTGGATGACATGGACGCAGCGGTTGCCGTGCTGGAATCGAAGGGGGTAAAGCTGGAAGGTCCGCCGGTCCGGGCCGGGCAGAACATCCTGCTCTTCTTCCGAGATCCGGAAGGCGCGCCGCTGCAGCTGGTACAACGGGCGAAACCGCTCTGAGGCCGAGACTTCAGAATCCGATTTCGAAACCGAGCCGGATCTCCCGGGGCGGGGCGTACTGCTGGGGGTCGAGGCTCAAAAGGCGCCGCAGCCGGACAAACTCCTCCGACCGGCCCGTAAATGACTCCAGGGTATATCCGTCGTCTCCCGGACGGCCCGTGTTGGCGTAAACGCTGACGACGTTCCGGCGGTCGAACACGTTCCGGACTTCCGAGAACACCGTGTAAGCGAACCGGCCGGCCCTGAAGCGCTTCCTGAGGCGCAAGTCGAGGTTCGCGAAGGCCGGCAGGCGCGCCTGGTTCCGCTCGATTTCCGTACGTTCGCGCAGGGCGTTGGTCGGCGTATAGGGCAGGCCGCTGCCGAAATAACCGACCAGGGACATCCCCCATCCCCGCAATGGAACGCCCAGTATGCGCTTCTGTGCGGTTTCGGGCGCGAGCACGTTCACCACGGCTTTCAGGGTGTGCCGTTGGTCGAAGGCGAGGGGGAAATAGCCTCTTTCCGCGGGATCGGCGGCGCCGGTCGGCCTGGCCTGCTCCGCGTGCTCCTGGGGCGTGGACGCGCTTCCGCGGGCGATGGAATAGGTGTAGTTGAAGGATCCGGAAATCACGCGCGACATTTCCCGTTTCACGATCAGCTCCACGCTGCGCACGGAACCGAAGTCCGCATTGTTGAAGATGTAATACATCCCGCCGGGATACTGGACCTGCGCCGTCGACGTCAGGTTGGAGATGGTCTTGTAGGATGCCGTGAACCCGACGCGAACGTCCTCGGACAACATATGTTCCAGGCCGAACTCATAGGCCACGGTCTTCTGCGGGGACAGGTCGGGATTCCCCAGTCGCGGGGATTCGCCGCTGAAGTCGCGCCGCAGGTTCGTATAGGCATGGCGGAACTCTGGCGGCTGGTAGAAGTAGCCGTAGTTGAAGCGGAGCAGGCTTCGCGGCGTGAAGGAGTGGGAAACGCCCAGACGGGGACTCAGCCGCAACTTGGTCGAGTTGTCCCTTTGCGCGGCCTGGCCCGATGGAAGATCGACGAAAAACCGCTGGCTCGTGTCCAGGTAATCCATCCGGAGACCGGCGTCCACGATCAACCTGTTCAACTCCAGCCTGTTCTGAAAGTAAAGGGCGCCTTCCACGGGATTGACGGTGTACCTCTGGCCCTGCGGTACGGCCTGCAGGAACGACCGCTCGTTCCAGTCCAGCCGGTACCACTGCGCTTCGACGCCCGCCCGGACCTGGTTCCAGTAGGTGACCTGCCCGCTCAGGTCCGCCCTGGCGCCGTAATAGGTCGCCCGGGCATCCCGGTACAGCGGGAAGAAGTCGCTGCCTTCCGTGAACGGCAATCCCTCGTATCGATCGGACGGCAACTGGGTGGACTCGTAGATCGACCCGTTGTATTGACCTAGATCGTCCTCCGAATAGCCCGGCCACTCCGACCAATATCTGTCCGCCAGCATGGTGGGAAACAGGATGCTGTTGGTGGCATACCTGTAAAACCGTGCGGTATAGAAGAGTCGCGGACTGATGTTCTGGCTGACGGACAGGTTGAGCGCCTGGCTGCCGGCCTGTTTTTCCGGTAGTCCGTCCGGATTGAAATCGTAAGAAAGCCCATTCTGATTGCGATGGTCATACTGAAGATGGCGCTGGCGGAAGTAGTGGCCGCTGATCTTCAGCTTCATGAGGGGATAGGGC
Organism: Gemmatimonadota bacterium; assembly: GCA_009838645.1. Taxonomy (NCBI): domain Bacteria; kingdom Pseudomonadati; phylum Gemmatimonadota; species Gemmatimonadota bacterium. The sequence goes on from VXRC01000017.1 coordinate 174,903, forward strand.
TTGAACACCAGGTTTCCCGCCACCGTGGCCAGCGAACGGCTGTTGTGGGGGATATGGTGTCCGTCGCTCAGCATCTGGCCTGAAAGGAAATAGCCGCCACGGTCCCGGAACCAGGGCAGCGCGCCGCTCAAGGTCCCTTCCAGGCGCCCTCCCCGTCCCGCCGCGTTTTCGTCGTAACTTCCCGCCTCCAGGTCATACTGGGACTGCAGCGTCGTCGCGGCCCTGAAGGTACCCGACAGGGGACCGCTTCCCTCGCGGGTCACGATATTGACCACACCCGACATGGCCTCCCCGTACTGCGCGTTGAAGCCGCCCCGGTTGACGACCAGTTCCTCGACCGAAGCCAGGGGTATATGCGTACCCATACCGCCCAGCAGGGGATCCTCCAGGGTGGCGCCGTCCACGTAGTAGGAGATCTCGTTCGCCCGGCCGCCTCGAACGTGCAGGCCGCCCTCGGCGTCGCGGATCACCCCGTTCTGGAGAAAGATCAGGTCCGACAAATCCGTTACGGGCAAGGACTCGATTTCCCGGGGGACGATCAATTCACTCGAAGCGGTCAGGTCCGACCGGACGGACGTCCTCTGCGCGGTGATGGTAACGGGTTCGGCCAGGTCGAGCATCGTCGTTTCCAGCTTGAAGTCGATCCGCGTGGTGCGGTCGCTGTTGACGGTGAGCACCTGGGTGCGGACGGGCAGGTAGCCGATCATCTGCACTCCGAGCCGGTACGCGCCCACGGGAACGTTTAGGATGAAATACTCCCCGTTCAAGCCGGAAATGGCCCGTGATTCGGTGCCCTCTACGCGTACCGTGACGCCGGCCAGCGGATCACCGGTCGCCGCGTCCTGTACAAACCCCGTGACCTTGCCGGAGGTGACGGCCAGGGCGGAACCCGGTACGAGTCCGCAGATAAGAATGATCAGCAAAGCGATGCGCTTCATCGGCCTCCAGTTCCTCTCAAGTTTCGACGTAATCATCCATTACCAGCAGTTCGCAAAAAACATGCCGACAGGCGATTACCACGTTCATTTTTTGCCGGAAACGTGCAAAAACGTGGAATTCCGGGATCAAAATGCCCAGGTCGCGGGGATTCTGCGCGAAATGCGGGCGTAAACCGGAAATCCCCTTCGGAACGATGTGAAAGGATTTGCATAGACTCAGCTTCCCGCTGTCCCGGCGTAGCAGGCCAGGCTGACCAGGCTGGCCAGGCTGACCAGGCTGACCGCGATACGCCGTTTCTTGTCCAGGTAGCGATCGGCTTCCTCGAACCTGCGCCGCTTCTCCGCGCCGGCGGCGTATATGTCGATTTTGCCGTACAGGGTATCCAGGGCGGCGGTCAGGGCCTCGCCTTCCAGCGCGCCGCTCTGAATCAGCTTCTCCAGTGCGCGTATGCGGAAACGGTCCATGCCCCAGTACGCGCGCGACAACTGGTCCTCGTGGCCGCCGTACTTCAGCAGCAGGGGTTCGTCCACGTAGAGCACGGGTTCCCGCGCGCAGATGCGCAACCAAAGATCGTAGTCTTCGCAGACCGGAAGTTCCGGGTCGAACACGCCGAAGCGTTCGAACAGATCACGATGTATCAGCGCGGAAGAAGGGGAGATAACGCACAGGGGCAGACAATGATGGAAGATGTGTCCGCCGTACTTGGCGTGCTTTTTCATCGGATTGACCCGCCTGCCCTTGCGGATCCAGATCTCATCGGTGTGGCAGAACCTGTATCGCGGATCTCCTTTAAGCGCGCTCCACTGTCTTTCCAACTTGCGGGGAAGCCATTCGTCGTCGGAATCGAGCAAGGCGATCCAATCGTGTTTCGCCGCGCTGATGCCGTGATTCCTGGCCGCACTCACGCCCTGGTTTTCCTGGCAAAGGTACCGCACACCGGGAAAAGTGCGGACGAGGGCGGGGGTACCGTCCGTCGAACCGTCGTCGACCACGATGATTTCGGCCGGCGGCACAGTCTGTTCCAGGACGGACCGGATCGCCGACGGAAGCCGGTCTTCCCGGTTGTAAGTGGGAATCACGACGGAGATGGGACGGATTGTAGTTTTCATGCGGTGCCATCCTGAAGCCCGTCAATGAAGACCGTATTTCTTGATCTTGTACTGGATGGTCCTGACCGTGACGCCCAGGGCTTCCGCCGCGCGCGTCCGGTTTCCGCCGGATTCCAGCAGCGCCTGTTGGATGAGGCGTTTTTCGGCCTGTCCCCTGGAGTCCTTGAGTGACCCCTGGACGGGGGCCGCGTCCGCTTCGATCACGGGCGCGAGGGGAAAGCCGGGCAGATGTTCCGGCAGGATGCGTTCTCCGTCGCTCAATACGACGGCGCTCTCGATGGCGTTCTCCACTTCCCGGATGTTCCCGGGCCAGTCGTACCTCGTGCAGATCTCCAGGGCTTCCTCGGAGATATACTTGTCGCCGAGGCCGTTCTCCCGCGTGTACTTCCGAATGAAGTAATCGATGAGCGGCGGGATGTCGTCCCGGTGCTCGCGAAGGGGCGGCACCACGATGGGCAGGACGTTCAACCGGTAGTAAAGGTCCTGGCGGTAGCGCCCCTCGGCGACCGCGTCTTCCAGGTTGAGGTTGGTTGCCGCGATCACCCGGACGTCGATGTGCAACGGTTTCGTGCCTCCGAGTCGTTCGAACCGGCGTTCCTGCAGCACGCGCAGCAGCTTGACCTGGACAGCCCCGCTGATCTCGCCGATTTCGTCCAGGAAGATCGTCCCGCCGGCCGCCCGCTCGAAATACCCTTTGCGCGTCGTGCTCAGTGCGCCGGTATACGCCCCCTTTTCGGTCCCGAAGAGTTCGCTTTCCAGCAGGCTTTCGGGAATGGAGGCGCAACTTACATCCACGAAAGGACGTTCCTTGCGGTAGCTTCTGGTGTGGATCGCCCGGGCGATCAGGCTCTTGCCCGTACCGCTTTCACCGAGCAGCAGGACCGTGGTATTGGCCCTGGCGACTTTCTCCACACGGTCGAAGATTTCCCTGATCTGGGGGCTTTCGCCGATGATATCCGGGTCGGGGATGGAAGACGGTTTGGGTGATGCATCCGTACGCCGCCGGTTCTTCTTCTCCTGCAGCGCGCCTTCTATGGTAGCGAGCAGTTCCTCGAACTTCACCGGCTTGGTCAGATAGGTAAAAGCGCCGTCGCGCATGGCCTTGACGGCCGTCTCCACGGTGGCGAAGGCCGTCATCATGATGATACTCGTTTCCGGTGAAGTGCCGGTCATGCGCTTGATCAGGTTCAGGCCGTTGACCCGGGGCATTTTCATGTCAGTGAGCAAGACGTCGAACTGGCCGTTCCGGGCCGTTTCATAGGCCTGCTCCCCGTCCGTTACCCCCGTGACTTCGTACCCCTCGCCCGACAGCAACTCGACCAGCCCCTCTCGGGTGTTCCGGTCGTCTTCCGCGATCAGGATGCGTTCCATGGATGACCTCTGTTCCCTCTAGTCCCGAAAGCCGGGCCGGACCGCGCCGGACCAATCCGTGCCGGACTACTCCGCATCAGCGTTACCGGGTGCCTGTCCGGCGGAAGGCTCGGCGACTTCCGCTTCCAGCGCCGGCAGGGTCAGCGTGAAGGCCGTCCCCTTGCCGGGTGTGCTTTCGACCGAGATCACGCCCCCGTGTTTTTCTACGATCTGCTGGGCGATGGGCAGGCCCAGGCCCGTACCGGTCGACTTGGACGTGTAGTACACCTCGAATATACGATCCAGCCGGCCGGGATCAATACCCCTTCCCGTATCTTCGAATTTAATGTGGACCTGGGGGCTTTCGCCGAAGCCCTCCACGGTCAGGTCGCCGCGGTTGCGGGGCGGCGCCCGTTCCGTGGAGATCGTAAGCGTGCCTCCGGCCTCCATGGCGTCGAAAGCATTCAGCATGATATTCAAAAACACCTGCTTGATCTGGTTGACATCGACCGATACCGGCAGTTCGCCTTTTTGGTACCGGGTGTCGATGCGGACGCCCCGTTCCTGGGCCGTGCCCCGGTGGGTCGCGACGACTTCGTCGAGCACCTCGTTGATGTCGTGGGGGAAAGGCACCAGATCGGGCGGCCGAGCGTAGTTCAGGAAGTTCTCGACGAGGCTGTCGATACGCCAGATTTCCGAAATCACCTTCTCATAGTGCCCGCCCGGTTTATCCAGGTCGCCGTTCTGCTTCTCCATGTCCCGCTTGAGAATCCTGAGGTTGATGATCATGGAATTGAGCGGATTCCGGATCTCGTGGGAGAGTATGGTGGCGAATTTGCTCAGCGTCGCCAGCCGCTCGGCCTGTTTCAAGCGGCGTTCCTTCTCCAGCAGTTCGCGGGCCATCTGGTTGAACTCCCGGGCCAGGGTCGTCAGTTCGCCATGGCCCGGCGTTTCGATGGTATGGGTCAGCCTGCCCCGGGCGAACAACTGTGCGCCGCGCACCAGTTCGTAGATCGGGCGGACGATTTTGCGGACGACGAGCACACCGATCAGCGAAGCGACCGCCGCGCTGATCACCATGAGTACGCTGATTCCCAGGATCATGTCACGAGACCTGGCAAAGGCCCGGTCCGCCGGTTGTTCGATGACGACCTTCCACCCGATCGGCGTGACGGTCGCGAATGCGGCGACCATCTCACCCGACGCCCCGTTGTAGACCAGCGTGCCGCTCTGCCGTTCACCCAGTGCCGTGCCGACGGGGGAGCCGGACAAATCGTCCTGGCGGTACACCCTTTCCCGTTCAGGATGGGCTATCAGGCGGCCGTTGCCGGTCGCGACGTAGGCGTTGCCGAATCCTTCCCGCTGTCCCTCCCCCAGTTGAATGTTGTCCACCAGGTCCCACATGTCCTTCAGGCTCACCCGCGCTGCGAGGTATCCCGTGTGCTCGTCGAGACGCCGCACGGGCACGATGATCGTCACCGCGGGCAGGCCGTCGCCCGCAATGAACACCGCGGAGATCGTGGTCCCGTCCTCCGGAGGAAGCGCCAGGTCCGGCCGTGCCCGCAACGGCCCTTCGAGCCGCGTCGTCAGCCTTTCGCTTCCCGACAGGTCAAGCACGGCCAGTTCGCCGAGGAAGTCCTGCCGGATGACCAGGTTGTCGATCAACTGCTGGTACACCGCGTCCGTCGCGTCGATCATGTCCATGTTGTCCGCGGCGAGGTCGATCACGCGCTGCGCCTGTTCGATATACAAGCGGATCTCGTTGCTCGCCCGGCGTGCGACCTCGAGGTTGCCGTCCGCCACCGTGTCCTCGATCGAACGGCGGGCCGTGGCGAGCAGAAGCAGTCCGACGATCAGCACCGGAATGGTGGCCAGCGCGATATGGGACACGAGCAGCCGTGGCCACAACCCTTCTCGTAAGTTTCTGGGAAACATGAATTTGCGCGCCGTCAAGGGGCGTATTCGGTCCAGAACCAGGCCGCGGGCGACCTGAGCGCTTCACCTGGGCGGCCCAGGTTTTTCAAGGTAGGATTGTACGCGATGTACCGGGTATCCACGAAGTAGAGGAACATGCAGGGCTGGTCCCGGATCAAGAGCATTTCGAGCTGCTGATAGACGGGTCCTTCCCGGTACTGGTCGGACAGCCCGAAGAGGAAGTTTATGTTGCGGTCGACCTGGCGGTTCCGGTATCCGAGCATGTTCCCCAGGCCGATGCTCTCCGAGTGGAAGACGGCGTATAGATCGTCCGCCGTGGGCTCGAAATCCTGCACGAACAGCGCTGCGTCGTAGCTGCCGATACCGAGCCGTTGGACCAGTTCTTTCTGAGTAACGGGCACGGGAACGACCTGGATGCCGATATGGTTCAGGTTCAGCTTGACGACCCGTACCGTCTTCTCGGCCGAGGTCTGTCCCCTGGGAAACAGCAGTTCGAACCTGAGGGGCCGTCCCTCCCGGTCGAGGAACCCGTCGCCGTCGCCGTCCTCCCAGCCCTGCATGCGCAGCAGTTCAAGGGCCTCGCGCGGACGGTAATCGAATTCCATGTCGCCGCCCTTGAACTCGAAATCCGGGTGCAGGGGACCCTGGGCGAGCACTCCGGCGCCGCGCACGAGCACCTCTTCAAGGATGCGCCGGCGGTCCGTGGCATAGGTCAGCGCGCGCCGAATGGCCGAATCTGAAAGCAGCGGATGCCGGTGATTGTAGAAAACCGCCGAGAAGGCGCGGCTTCCGGGTACGATCGCCTGTATCTTCGCATCGGACCGCGCCCGTTTCAGGTCCTTCAGCGTGCCGTCGCGTTCCACTTCGATGAGATCCACTTCCCGCATGATGAATGCCGCCTGCAGGGATTCGGACGTGGGGTAGAATCGGTAGACCACCCGGTCCAGGTTCGCGCGGCCCTGGTGCCAGGTTTCATTGGCCTCGAGCGTCACCGTATCGTGGACGGGCCATGACGCGACCCGGTACGGACCCAGTCCGATGGGCCGGGTCGTTTCCAGGTGCGCGCCGGCGTCGGCGAAGAGGCCGGGGCCCATCTGATGCCGGGGCAGTATGGGCAGGGTCGCGAGCCGGTCGGGAAAGGCTTCGATCGGCGACTTCATGGTGATCCGGACGGTCTGTGGATCGAGGGCGGCAATCTGCCCGATATTCTGGAAATAGCGGTGAAAGACGGGATCGTACACTCGGGCGGCCTTGTACCGCGTGTACGTAAAGATCACGTCGGCGGCCGTCATCGGTTCACCGTCGTGGAATTCAATGCCCTGTTTCAGCCGGAACACCCAGTCGCGGCCGCCCGACAGCTTGATGGGCAGATAGGCCAGCCCGTCCGACGACGTACCCGATTCATCTACGCGAAGCAGTCCTTCGCCATAAATCAGCGAGGCAATCTCCCGCTCCACGCCGAGACTGTTGAACAGGGGGTGGAAGGTAAGATCTCCGACGGCCACCTTGCCGATGGTGACCACACCGCCTTCCAAAGCCGGGCCGTCATGGGGATCCAGGCGCTCCTGTGGCTCCGGACGCACCTGAGACTCAGGACGCACCTGGGACTGGCCGAGGACCGCGTCGGTTGGAAAAAGCAGGGACAGGCCCGGTATCAACGTGCAGGCAAGCAGGTGTCTGACCGTGAAATGCCGTGCTTTCAGCATGAAAACACCGCCCAGTAGTACCTGATCTGGAGGAGGGGATCGAGTGAGTTTCACCATTTTACTATCGATTGGACCGCCTGTCAAGCAGATTACGGCCCCGGCACGCGGGTCAACGCGGGCCGATGGTCAGCCAACACGGGCCAGCGATGAACGCGGGCCGATGGTCAGCCAACACGGACCAGCGACGAACGCGGGCCGATGGCCAACTTCCGATTGACACGCGGCGGCCGGCCGGGTAGATTGAGCCCGGCCGCGGGTACCGCGGTATTCGGGGCAACGGTTTCGGGTATTCTTTATGGATGGTTACAACGGCTCAGGGTCAACGCGAAAGCGAGCCGGTTGCGTCGCTGCCCTGTTTTTCGCGGCATTCGTGCATGCGGCCTGCGGGGGCGAAGACACCTTCGTGCTGACCGTATACAACACGCTGGAGAGTACCGAGGCCATTCAGGTCGACCTGGCGGGGGACGCGAGGGAACTGCCGGTAGGCGCGTACACGGAGTTCCGGTCCGTCAAGCCGGGAACGCACATCCTGTCGGTGGAATCCCCCACCTGTTCGGGTGTCGACCGCAACTCGGTGGAAGTCGCCGCTGATACCATTCTCCGGTACCGGGCTGAAAGAAGCGCGCAGACTGGGGCGTGCGAAATAACGTGGCGGGAAGAAGTCTTCCGGTCTGAAACGCCGACCGGTCCGTGAGTATTCCGGGGTCGTTCAATTGGCAGGACACCAGATTTTGGTTCTGGCTATCCAGGTTCGAGTCCTGGCCCCGGAGTTTGCTGCTTTGAATTTGCCCCTGCTGATTTCAGTACTTCGTCTTCGGTCTGCCACAACAGTTCCAACGAATCTACCACGGACTCCAGACTCTCCGCATCCCACCTCTCCGCGATCTGCAACGCACGTTGTCGTGCGTGTCTCAAGAACACTTCCGTAGCTTCCCTGCCGAGATCGGTCAGTTCACAGATAATCAGCCTGCGGTCAGTCCGACTCGTGCCTCGCTTAACATATTCCTTTTGAACCAGGTTCTTCACGATGATCGTCGTGTGAGCGATCGAAGTGCCCAGTTCGCCGGCGATATCGCTCATCTTCAACGGGCCGAAGTATCCCAGCAGGAACAAGGTGTTCATCTGGTGCGTATTCACGTGAAGGCGGCGGAGTTCTGTAATACGACCGCTGAACATCAAACGATTCAGATGTTCAACCGCATATACGAACCTTTCGATCAGTTTTCCTTCCGGGCCTGTCGTTGGTTTTCTCTGCATCATCGCCTTATTGTAAATGTGGGTTCACACATCACATGAAGAAAACGACTATTCTCTAAATATAAACATTTCTGCTAAAGTAACAACTGATTCGAATACAACCAGCGGTCGAATTACCGATGCAGGAAGATGGATCGAACGTCAGGACGGAATCCGAGGAACGGTAACGGATGGTCGCGGGTTTCCCGTCCCTGCGAACCCGCAACCCATGATTCGCCTAGATCTGTCCCAGGGCCTGGTCCAGATCTGCGATCAGATCGTCGGCGTTTTCGATCCCCACGGAAAACCGGACGAGTTCGTCCTTGATGCCGATCTCGAGGCGCTCGGACCGGTCCATTTCATAGAAGGACATGATGGCGGGCTGCTCGATCAGGCTCTCCACGCCGCCCAGGCTCGGTGCGATATAGGGGATGCGCACCGCGTCGATGAAGCGGATGGTCGTATCCATGTCGCCGTCGACCTCGAAGCTCACCACGCCGCCGAAACCGCTCATCTGCCTGCGCGCGATTTCATGACCCGCATGGCTTTCCAGTCCGGGATAGTACGTCTTCCGGATGCGCGGATGGCCTTCCAGGTAACGGGCGACGGCCAGGCCGTTCGCGTTGTGCTGTTCCATGCGCAGGGCGAAGGTCTTCAGGCCGCGGATCAGCAGGTACGCGCCGTGCGGGTCGACGATGCCCCCCGTGACGTCGCGGAACTCGCGGACGGCGGCGATGAGCGGCGCGCTGCCCACGACGGCGCCGGACAGCAGGTCGTTGTGGCCGCCCAGGTACTTCGTGGCGCTGTGGAGGACCAGGTCGATCCCGAATTCCAGCGGCTTCTGGTTGTAGGGCGTGGCGAACGTGCCGTCGATCAGCACCTTTACCCGGTGCCGGGCGGCGATCTCCACGACCTTCTCCAGGTCGATCACGTTCAGGTACGGGTTCGTGGGAGATTCGGATACGATGAGCCGGGTCTTCGAGGTGATCGCCGAGGCCAGTTCATCGTAATCGCCCGTCTTGACGAAGGTCACGTCGATATTGTAGCGCGGGAGGATCTGCCGGCAGAACTGGCGGCTGCGCCGGTAGCACTCGTCCATGACGATCACGTGGGCGCCCGAGGAGAGCATGGCGAGCAGCACGGAGGTAAAGGCGCTCATCCCCGAAGAGAACAGGGCGGCGTCCTCACCGCCTTCAAGCTCGGCGATCTTGCGTTCCGCCACCGACTTGGTGGGGTTGCCGTAGCGTCCGTATTCCTCCCGGTCGACCTCTCCCGTCGTGTAGTCGATCAACTCCCGGGTATTCTGAAAGACGTAGGTGGAGGTCTGGACGATGGGATTGGTCACCGACGAAAACGGTTTGTCGCGGTGTTCCCCGCCATGCACGGAGCGGGTGGACAGTCCCTTCTTGTTACGCGGCATATGATCCGGTTTCCCTTAAGGTTTCTTTTTACTATGGTACTAATGGCAACTACGGTCGACGCGCGTCAATAGGCCGCGGGTTCCTCGTACAGACCGTGCACTTCCTGCATCACGCCCACGATCTCCCCCAGCGTGGCGTAGGCCTTCACCGCGTCCAGCATGGGCGGCATGATATTCTCCCCGTTCCGCAGCGCGGTCCCCAGGTCATCGAGGGCGTGCCGGGCCGCCGACCCGTCTCTCCGCCGCCGCACCGCATCGAGGCGGCTTCGCTGTTCCCTTTCAATGCGAGGATCGATGCGAAGCGTCTCCAGGTCGCGGTTCTCGGGGGCGACGAAATCGTTCACGCCGGTGATGATCCGTTCCCGGTCTTCGATCTCCGCCTGGTACCGGTTGGCCGCGGCCATGATCTCGCGCTGGGGAAAGCCGGACTCGATCGCCCCAACCATGCCGCCGAAGCCGTCGATCTTCTTGAAATACGCCTCGGCCTCCTCTTCCAGCCGGTTCGTCAGGGATTCGACGTAGTAAGATCCTCCCAGGGGATCGACCGTGTCGGTCACGCCGGTTTCATGGGCGATGATCTGCTGGGTCCGCACGGCGATGCGGGCCGCCTTTTCCGAGGGCAGCGCGTAGGCTTCGTCCAGCGCGTTGGTATGCAGCGACTGGGTGCCGCCCAGCACCGCGGACAGTGCCTCCACGGCCGTACGGACGATGTTGTTCTCCGGCTGCTGCGCGGTCAGGCTGCACCCGGCGGTCTGGGTGTGGAAGCGCAGCATCCAGGACCGCTCGGACCGGGCGCCGTACCGCCGGCGCATGTGGCGCGCCCAGATCCTCCTGGCGGCGCGAAACTTGGCGATCTCTTCGAAGAAATCGATGTGGGCGTTGAAGAAGAAGGACAGCCGGGACGCGAAGCGGTCGACATCGAGGCCGGAGGCCATGCAGGCGTCGACGTAGGCAAATCCGTCCGCCAATGTGAAGGCCAGTTCCTGGGCGGCCGTCGCGCCCGCCTCCCGGATGTGGTACCCGCTGATGCTGACGGGGTTCCACCGGGGTACGCGCTCCGTGCAGAAAACCACCGTATCGGATACGAAGCCTACCGCGGAGGCCGGCGGGCAGATCCACTCCTTCTGCGCGATGTATTCTTTCAGGATGTCGTTCTGCAGCGTGCCCCGCAACCCGGTCCAGGATATGCCTCTTTTCTCCGCCAGGGCCAGGTACATGGCCAACAGCACGGCGGCCGGGGCGTTGATGGTCATGGACGTGCTGATCCGGTCAAGCGGGATGCCGGTAAACAGGGTCTCCATGTCTTCCAGCGTGTCGACGGCGACCCCGCAGACGCCCACTTCGCCTTCGGAGGAGGGGTGATCCGAATCCAGCCCCATCAGCGTGGGTACGTCGAAAGCCACCGACAGGCCGTTCTGGCCCTGTTCCAGGAGAAACTTGAAACGGGCGTTGGAATCGGCCGCGGAACCGAAGCCGGAGAACTGCCGGATGGTCCAGGGCCTGCCGCGGTACAGGGAAGCGTGGATCCCGCGCGTGTAGGGGTACTGCCCCGGGTATCCTTCGTCGCGCAGATAACCGGCACCGGACTGCCGGCCGGCCGTATACAACCCTTCCACGGGAGATCCGGAGATATTGGTGAAGGAAGGCTTGCGCAGGGGCCGCCCCCCGCTTTCAACTTCCTTCGGCTTTCTTTTGATGCCGTCCATCGCATCCACCAGGCAAGACTTAATTGCGCCAGACTATTTCAGTTACACCCGCGAGCAACACCGTAATATAGCCGCGGGCAGGGGGTCGTCAAGCGGGAAGTGCTTCCTTGAAACACCCGCGGGGACCGCCGAATTCCGTTGACATTTTCGACACCGACCGGTTAAGATTCGCAGGACCCGATCACACTTTTGATCGCGATAATCGCGCGCGGCGATTTCCGGATTCGCCGCCCACCGTGCCGCGTTCGTCATCCACTTCAACAGTGGTTTCCCGCGTCATTTTCTCGAATTCCGAACCTCCGGCATGGCTATGAACACTCCCGAGATACCGCTCTTCCCGCTCAATACCGTGCTCTTTCCGGGCATGCCCCTGCACCTTCACATTTTTGAACCGCGCTACAAGGAAATGGTGCAAAAGTGCCTCCACGAGAAAATGGAATTCGGCATCCTCCTCCTCCATGAAACCCAGTTGTGCCAGGTGGGCTGCACGGCCCGGATCACGCAGATCCTGAGACAGTTCGAGAACGGTTCCATGGATATCCTCACCGAGGGACGCAGGCGGTTCCGGGTCCTCGACGTGCTGAACCGCGAGTCCTACCTGGAAGCCGTCGTGGAGTACTTCGACGACGAGAGCGAGGACATCCCCTCCGACCTCCTGAAGAAGGTCCTGAACGCCTACCAGAAAATGATCCGCCTGCAGACCAGGGGCGTGGGCGCCATCCGCGGCATATTCGACCCGGTGCACTTCTCCTTCATCATCGCGTCGACGATCGACATGGTGCTGAAGGACCGGCAATCCCTGCTGGAACTGACTTCCACCACGGAACGGATCAGGAAACTCGACACGGCGCTCCTCGTGACGATGCAGAAACTGGACAAGCAGGAAAAACTGAAACGCGTGGCCGAAATGAACGGACATGGCAAGCACGAGCCCGAAGAAAGCGAATCCGAAGACGGCGAATAGCGCCGCCGGCACGCGCCGCCTGACGGCCATGGCCGTGGCCGTTGCCCTCGCGGTCCTCCTCGGGTTCATCCGTCTATACCGGCTGCCTTGGGGCGGTTCGCTTTCGCTCAAGATCCTGCCCCTGGTCTACCTTGCGATCACCTACGGACCCAGGGCGGGCATGGCCGGGGGGCTCGCCGCGGGCCTGGTCACGCTGATCCTCGACCCGGTCGTCTTCCATCCCATACAGGTCTTCCTGGACTACCTGCTGCCCTACGCGCTGCTCGGGATCATCGGCTTCTTCCCTGCCTGGCCCCGGGTGGGCATCCTCGCGGCCGGCGTACTCCGCCTGGCGAGCCACGTGGTGTCCGGCGCGGTCTATTTCGCGGCCTTCACGCCCCCGGAACTGAACCGGCAGGTCTACGAACTGGTCCGGGATTACACGGGGATCACCCTGTCCCCCTTGCTCCAGGAATGGACGGCGCCGTGGCTCTACGCCCTGCTCTACAATGCCAGCGTCGTCGTTCCGGAGACGGTCCTGATGATCCTCTTCGCCCCGCCGCTGGTCCGCCGGCTCAACCGTGGATTCGCGCCGGAACAAACCCGGTGAGCGCTGGCGTGGAAACCGCTGAAACCGGGTCGGATCAACGGCGCCTCGGCGGGGGTATTTTCCTCTTGCCTGGCCGCCGGCCCTCCCGTATTATGTCACAATTCGTCCGAACCGTTTGTTCTGTTACGTCCGTACCGAATCTCCGATCACGCCGCTACGGCCAAGGAGAGTTCGAAACATGTCCGAATCCCTGGAGCTGATCACGACCTCCAGCGACGAAGGAACGCTGCCGCTGCCCGAGCCGCTGTGCCGGGAAATCTACGACAAAATGCTGACTATTCGGCGTTTCGAGGAGGCCGTTCTGGAGATCTACACCCAGGGCCTGATGCGCGGCCTGGCGCACCTGTACATCGGCCAGGAAGCCTCGGCCGTGGGCATCTGCTCGGCGTTGAACGACGACGATTACCTCACCAGCACCCACCGGGGCCACGGCCACCTGATCGCCAAGGGCGGCAAGGTGGACCGCATGATGGCGGAAATGATGGGCAAGGTCGACGGCTACAACCGCGGCAAGGGCGGCACCATGCACATCGCCGACATGAGCCTGGGCATCCTGGGCGCCAACGGCATCGTCGGAGGCGGCATGGGCATGGCGACCGGCGCGGCCCTGAGCGGAAAGATGCGCGATTCCGGGCAAGTGGCCGTATGCTTCTTCGGCGACGGCGCCATCAACCAGGGCGCCTTCCTGGAATCCGCCAACCTGGCTTCCGTCTGGTCGCTGCCCGTCCTGTTCGTCTGCGAAAACAATCACTATGGAGAATATACGGCCGCCAGCGACGTAACGGCCGTCCGGGAACACGTGGCCGAACGGGCCGCGGGGTTCAACATGCCGGCCATGGTGGTGGACGGCAACGACGCCGTTGCGGTGCACCAGACCGCGGTGGAGATGGTAAAGCGGGCCCGGGCCGGCGAGGGGCCGTGCCTGATCGAGAACAAGACCTACCGGTACCGTGGGCACCACGTGGGCGACGGCGACCCGGAAAAGACCTACCGGACCCAGGAGGAGACGGACACCTGGCTCGCGAAAGATCCCATTCCCCGCTTCGCCCGGCGCATGCTGAAGGCGGGCATGGTCGACGAGACGGAACTGGAGTCCATCGACGCGGACATCACGAAGCGGGTGGAAGACGCCGTGGCCTTCGCCAACGAATCCCCCTATCCCACGGCCGACGAGGTGACCGACCATGTCTACGCCTGAGCGTGTGATTACCTACGGCGAAGCAGTCCGCGAGGCCATCGCGGAGGAGATGCGGCGGGATGAGACCGTCTTCTTCATGGGAGAGGACGTGGCCGCCGCGGGAGGGGTCTTCAAGGTCACCGTGGGGCTGCTCGACGAGTTCGGCGAAGACCGGGTGCGGGACACGCCCATATCGGAAGCGGGCATCATGGGCGCCGGCGTGGGCGCCGCCCTGACGGGCATGCGGCCCATCGTCGAGATCATGTTCGGCGACTTCATCACCATCGCCATGGACCAGATCGTCAACCAGGCGGCCAAGATGTGTTACATGACCGGCGGACAGGCCAAAGTGCCGCTGACGATCCGGACCACGATCGGCGCGGGCCGTTCTTCGGCGGCCCAGCATTCCCAGAGCCTGCAGGCCTGGCTGTCCCATATACCCGGCGTCAAGGTGGCCATCCCCTCCACGCCGGCCGACCTGAAGGGCCTGCTCAAGTCCTCCATCCGCGACGACAACCCCACCGTCATCTACGAAGACAAGATGATGTACGCCCTGAAGGGGCCAGTGCCCGAAGACGACGACTACACCATACCCTTCGGCGTGGCCGACATAAAGCGGGAAGGGTCGGACGTGACCCTTGTCGCCACCTCGAGCATGGTGCACACCGCGCTCAAGGCCGCGGACATGCTGGAAAAGGAGGGCGTCAGCATCGAGGTGGTGGATCCCAGGACACTGTCCCCCCTCGATATGGACACGATCATACGTTCCGTCGAGAAGACCAGCCGCGCCGTGGTGGTCGACGAAGCCTACCAGAGCTACGGAGTCACGGGCGAACTGGCCTCCCGGATCGCCGACGATGCCTTCGACTACCTGGACGCCCCCGTGAAGCGCGTGGGGGCCATGGACGTCCCCGTACCCTTCAGTCCCGGGCTGGAACCGCAGACCATTCCCGACGAGGCGAAACTGGTCCAGACCGTTCAGGGCCTGTTCCACGACGTCCCCGTATAGACCGAGACTGCGGAGCGATCATACTATATGAACCTGTGGCGCCTTCCCCTGCACTGGAAGATCATCATCGGGTTGATTCTCGGATTGTTCTACGGGATCCTCTCCGCGGCCATGGGCTGGAGCCGGTTCACAGAGGACTGGATCACGCCCTTCGGCGACATCTTCCTGAACCTGCTCAAGGTCATCGCCGTTCCCCTCGTGCTGGGCTCGCTCATCATGGGCGTCGCCTCCCTGTCGGACGTGAGGAAACTGTCGCGCATCGGCGGCAGGACGATCGCCATTTACATCCTCACGACGACTGTCTCCGTGACCATCGGGCTCGTCATGGTCAATTTGCTCGAACCCGGGACGGGGGTGCCCCAGGGGTTGCAGGAACAGCTGCAGGCGGCCTACCAGACCGACGCGGAATCCGACATGGAACGGGCCGAAACGGCCAGGGAGCGGGGTCCGCTGCAGGTCTTCGTGGACATGACGCCCGATAACATCTTCGGCGCGCTGAGCAACAACGGGCGCATGCTCCAGGTCGTCTTCTTCTCACTCCTCTTCGGCGTTGCCCTGGTACTGATCCCGTCCGACAAGAGCAAACCCCTGGTGGATTTCTTCTCAGGACTCACGTCGGTCATCATCCAGATCGTGAACATGATCATGGTCGTCGCCCCGATCGGCGTCTTCGCCCTGATCGCCAAGACCATCAACCAGGTGGCCCAGGACGACCTGTCCGCCGTCGGTGAACTCCTTGGCGCCCTGGGCTTCTACTGCCTGGTGGTCCTCCTGGGGCTGCTGATCCACGGCATCATCACCTACCCGGTCATGCTCAAGATCTTCTCCAACATGAAAATCGGGCGGTTTTTCCGGGGGATCGCCCCGGCCCAGCTCCTGGCCTTCTCATCCAGTTCCAGCGGGGCCACGCTCCCGGTCACCATGGATGTGAGCCAACGGAATCTCGGGGTTTCAAAAGAGGTTTCGTCCTTCGTCCTGCCTCTCGGCGCCACGATCAACATGGACGGCACCGCGCTCTACCAGGCCGTGGCCGCCGTGTTCATCGCACAGGCCCTCGGTCTCGGGCTCGACATGACCGCCCAGTTGCAGATCGTCCTCACGGCCGTCCTCGCCTCCATCGGCACCGCCGCCGTGCCCGGCGCGGGCATCATCATGCTGATCATCATCCTGGAGACCATCGGCGTGCCGGCCGCGGGCATCGCGCTGATCCTCGGCGTCGACCGCATCCTCGACATGTGCCGCACCGCGGTGAACGTCACGGGCGACGCCGCCGTGGCGACCTCGGTGGACGCCATGGAGAAACGGGCGGCCGCCCGTCAGTCCGCGTAACGGCCGTATTCCTCGTAGAACCAGGCCGCGCTGTCGATACCCCGGTAGAAATTGGGCAGGTGGAACTTCTCGTTGGGCGCGTGGGCGTCGCAGTCGGGCAGGCCGAAGGCCATCAGGACCGTGGGCAGGCTCAGAATCTCCTCGAACATGGCCACCACCGGGATGCTGCCGCCCTCCCGGATGTAGACGGGCTCCTTGCCGAAGCCCCGCGTAATGGCCTCGTGGGCGGCCGTCACCGCGGGATGGTCCCGCGCCGTGAGGACCGGCTTGCCCGTGCCGTGATGGATGACTTCCACCTTGACCGAGGGCGGTGCGAGGCTTCTGACGTAGTCTTCGAACGACCTGGCGATCTTTTCGGGGTCCTGGTTCGGCACGAGGCGCATGCTCACCTTGGCCATGGCCTTCGAAGGGATCACGGTCTTCGATCCCTCGCCCGTGAATCCTCCCAGCATCCCGTTTACATCGAGGGTGGGCCTCGCCCACAGGCGTTCCAGGGTCGAGTAGCCTTTCTCGCCCGTGGCTTCCGGCAGTCCCAGTCTCCCGGCGAATCCTTCCTCGTCGAAGGGTAGCGTGGCAAGCGACGCACGCTCTTCATCGCCAAGGGCCAGGACATCGTCGTAGAAACCGGGCACGGTGATCCTTCCGTCGCCGTCCACCATCTTGCCCAGCATCTCGGAAAGCACGTTCAGGGGGTTGGGCACCGCGCCGCCGTAGACGCCCGAATGCAGGTCCTTGTTGGGTCCCTCGAGCCGGACCTCCATGTAGGCCATGCCCCGCAGGGCATACCCGATCGAGGGCTGTTCATAGTCGAACATGGACGTGTCGGATATGACCACCACGTCCGCCGCCAGTGCTTCCCTGTGGCTTTCCAGGTATGCTTCCAGGTTCTCGCTCGAAACCTCTTCCTCGCCTTCGATCAGCAAGCGGACGTTCACCGGCAACCGGCCGTTCTCACGCAGGTGGGCCTCCAGGGCCTTCACGTGCAGCCAGACCTGCCCCTTGTCGTCCGTCGATCCGCGGGCGTAGAGGTTGTCGCCCCGGATCACGGGATCGAAAGGATCGCTTTCCCACAACTCAAAGGGTTCGGCGGGCTGGACGTCGTAGTGGCCGTATAACAGGACGGTGGGCTTGCCGGGCGCACCGAGCCAATCCGCCGTCACGATGGGATGGCCGGGCGTGGGATTCACGGCCACGTTATGCATGCCGATCCGCTCCAGTTCGCCGGCGAGGAACCGGGCGCACCGGCGCAGGTCCTCGCGGTGGTGGGGATGGGTGCTCACGCTGGGAATGCGGAGGAAGTCCTTCAAGCCCTCCAGGGCCTGGGTCCGCTGTCCTTCCAGGTAGGAAATGACGTTTCTCATGGTCTGCGATTCCGTTCGTTGGTGATGGGGGATGGGTTCCGGCCTCCGGTCGCCCGGAATGGGACCTGGCCGCCCGGGACCGAAGCGCTTCATGCATCTGGCAGGTTACAGGAACGGCATGCGGAGGAGCAAGGAGAAAAACACGGGGACCGGGGACGGGACCGAGGTTCGGACGCAACCGGGCGGATTCGACATTTCGGCTATGGCTTCCCGTGTGGGCTTGACAGTACGCCGGGATGGTCTTAGACTGGTAATTTCGCAATGCGGTGCACGGCGCGGGCAGGATTCGCCGCGTCGTGACTCGATCCATTACCGGCCATCCCGGATTCGCCATGCAGACCTTCTTAAAGCAGTACCTGGGCGTATTGCGCACCACGATCGGATCGGGTAACCTGAAGTTCTTCTACCGATTCTTCATCTTCCTCTTCCTGTTGATCCTGGTCTATACGTTCCTGTTCCACCAGCTCCAGCAAATGGAGGGACGGGAACACTCGTGGTTCACCGGATTCTACTGGACGCTGGTCACGATGACCACGCTCGGTTACGGCGACATCGTCTTTACCACCGACCTGGGCCGTGTTTTCTCATTGTGCGTGCTGCTGACGGGCCTGACGACGCTGATCATCGTGCTTCCCGTGGCCTTTGTCGAGTTCATCTACCGGCCCTGGCTCAGCGCCCACTCCATCGCGCGCGCGCCCCGCTCGCTGGAACCGACCTTCCAGGAACACGTGATTATCACCCATCACGACGAGGTGACGAGTTCGCTTGCCGCCCGGCTCAAGCAGTACGGGAACGATTATGTGTTCATCATACCCGACCTGGACGAAGCATTGCTCCTTCACGACCGGGGCCTCAACGTCGTGTATGGCGACCTGGACAACTCGGAGACCTACCGACACGCGAACGTGGACCAGGCGGCGCTCGTCGTGGCCACCGGCAAGGACACGCTGAATACCAGCATCGCATTCACGATCCGGAATATCAACCGGCAAATCCCCATACTGGCCACGGCGAATTCTCCAGACTCCGTAGATATCCTCGAACTGGCGGGCTGCACCCACGTGATCCAGCTGGGACAGCAGATGGGGCAGCTCCTCGCCCGGCTGGCTTCGAGCGTGGATTCCATGTCCCACGTACTCGGAAACGTCGAAGACCTGATGGTCGCCGATGCGAGCATCGTGGATACCCCGCTCATCGGCAAGACCCTGCGCGAGACGCGTCTTCGCGAACTGACCGGCGTCACGGTCGTCGGCGTGTGGGAGCGGGGGAGGTTCCACGTGATCGCGCCCGATACGCCGCTGACCGAACGGATGATCCTGGTGCTCCTGGGGACGGAGAGCCAGATCACGTCCTACAATGAGTTGTTTGCCATCTACAACGTATCCGATCCGCCCATCGTCATCATCGGCGGCGGACGGGTGGGTCGGTCCGCGGGAGGCACGCTCGTGGAGAGAGGGCTGGACTACCGGATCATCGAGCAGCAGGCCGACCGGATCCGGGATGAAAAGCACTACGTACTGGGCGACGCGGCGGATATCGAGACCATGAAGAAGGCCGGCCTCATGGACGCGCCCACTGTCATCATCACGTCCCATGAAGACGACATGAACATCTATCTCACGATCTACTGCCGCAAGCTGCGGCCGGATATCCAGATCATCACCCGGGCGAAACAGGAAAGGAACGTGGAAGCGCTGCACCGGGCGGGGGCCGACTTCGTCATGTCCTACGCTTCCATGGGCGCCAACATCATCCTGAACCTGCTCAAGCGGAACGACATCGTCATGATCACGGAAGGGTTGAACTTCTTCCGGGTCCGGCTACCCCGCGAACTGGCCGGCAAGACCATTGCCGAGTCGCAGGTCTACCCGGAGACGGGATGCTACATCACGGCCGTTTTCACCGGGAAGGAAAGCATCGTGAGTCCCCCGCCATCGATGAAACTGTCCACCGGGTGTGAGATCCTGCTGATCGGGACGATCGAAGCGGAAAACAGGTACCTGGAGCGGCACGGCAAGAAAACGTGATCCCGGAAGGGCGTGCAATGCGCCGAGCGCCGGTCATGCGCAGTACGCTTTGGCTACTTCCGTGAGGACTTCGGTACAGGCTTCGATCGACGCAACGTCCACCCATTCGTTATCCCCGTGAAAGTCTCCTCCCGCCGGGCCGTAGACTACCGTCGGGATCGAGCGATCGCTCAGCAGCGCGGCATCCATCCAGCCCGCGCTCCCGGAGACACCGGTCCTGCGACCGGATGTCCGAGCGGCGACCGAACTGACCAGTTCAACGATCTCATGACCGGCATCGATCGAGAACGGCCGACGTTCGAAGGTCAGGTCGATCGAGGCCTTGAAACCCGGATCGGTCCGGCGGCATCCTTCGGCGATATCTTCCAGCTCCGTGATCACGCTCTGCGCCGTCTCTCCCGGAACCGTGCGCCTTTCCAGACCCAGGCGGCACGTCGCGGGATAACTTGACATCTCACGGCCGCCGGCGATGACCGAGGCATGCACCGATCCGGAACCGAGCAGCGGATCTCCAGTGCGTTGTTCCAGCTCGGTCTGGAGATCCTCGAGCCCCCGGAGAAACGCCCCCATCTTCGTGATGGCGTCCAGTCCATCATTCGGCCTGGAGCCATGGGCGGCACGGCCCTGCGTGATGACATCCGCCCAGACGAAACCCTTGTGTGCGACCACGACGTCCCCGTTGGTGGGTTCGGTCACGATGGCCGCATCGGCCGTCACGCCGCTGTCCAGAACGGCCGTGGTGCCGACGCTGTAAGCCTCTTCGTCGGCGACCGCCGTCATGATGACGTCCCCCCTCAAGGCCATGGTGCCCGCGCTGGCCAATGCGGCCATCATCGCGGCGACGGAAGCCTTCATGTCGCCGGCGCCTCGGCCGTACATCCTGCCCTCTTCGATCCTCGGGCGGAACGGGTCGTCCATGCCGTCCACGCCGACCGTATCGAGATGGCCGTTCAGGATGAGCGACCGTCCTCCCCCCGTTCCCCGCGCGACGGCTACCACGCTGGGACGTCCGTCCGCATCCACGATCCGCACGTCGAGGGACCGGTCCCGGCACCAGTCCGCAACGAAGGCGGCGATTTCCATCTCGCCCGCGGCGGTCGGTGACAGCGTGGGATTCGTCGAGTCGATCGAAACGAGTTTAGCGGTGAGTTCCTGGAACGTGTTCGTCATTTTCCACTCCCGGCCTGCATTTTCGCTCCGGCGACGCGTTCCGCCAGGACCGGCTTCAACCGGTCCAGTTCATGGGCGAGCGCCGACAGAGCCGCCTCCACACCATCCAGGTCGCCCTCCCTGCCCATCATTTCAAGGCGCTGGGCGGCTTCGACGACGGCCTCGGCCTTGAAAACCCCGGCGGAGCCCTTCAACGTATGGGCATGCCGTCTCAAGTCGGCGGCGTTCCCCGCATCGACCGCCTCGCGGATGCCAGCTTCGAGCCGCGGGCACTCGGCCATGAAGAGTCCGGCCAGTTCGGCGATCACGGCCTCGTCCCCGCCAACCTGCACAACGGCCTTTTCCCAATCGACGGGCGCGGCATCTGAGTCCTGCATCGGCGGGACATCCTCTCCTGGCCCCGTCGGCATACCCTCCACCGCCGCGTACAGCAACTGGGCCTTGATGGGCTTGGACAGGTAATCGTCCATCCCGGCCGCCAGGCACCGCTCCCGGTCGCCGCTCATGGCGTGGGCTGTCATGGCGACAATGGGGATATGATCGCTGCCCGTTTCCAGGCCGCGAATGGTCCGCGTCGCCTCCAGTCCATCCATCTCGGGCATCTGCACGTCCATCAGGATCAGATCGAAGGCGTCGGACTTGAACCGCTCGACCGCTTCCCGGCCGTTGTTCGCCACGGTGACCGCGTGGCCCCTGGACTCCAGCATGAGGACCGCGACGCGCTGGTTCACGACGCCGTCCTCTGCCAGGAGGATGCGCCGCGGCACCACCCCTTCGGACAAGCCGCCGGCGCCCTCTTCCAGCGCGGGAGCGCAAGTGCCGGCCACGGTATCCATGATGGCGTTCAGCAGGTCGGACTGCTTGACCGGCTTGCTGACCGTACAGGCGATTCCAACGTAATCGCCGATCCCGGGATCGGCCCGCTGTCCGGCGGAGACCAGCAGGATGACGCCGAGATTCCTTCCGTCGGCATACCGGTTGATTTCCCGGATGAGCCCGTATTCTTCCATTTCCGGCATGGTTTCGTCCAGCAGAATCAGCCGGATGGCTTCACCGTCATCTCCGGTAAGAGCGGCGAGGGCTTCCACTCCGGTGCCGGCTTCCGTGGTCTGCATGGACCATTCGGCCAGCATGTCGACCAGGAACCTCCGATTGGTGGGATGGTCGTCCACAACGAGTACCCGCCGGCCGGTCAGCGGCCCGGTGTCCACGACCGGCTTTTCCACCGCGTCGGACCGTTTTTGCATTTCGACGGTAAAATGGAAGTTGCTGCCCCGGCCTTCTTCGCTTTCGACCCAGATGCGGCCGTTCATCATGGCAGTCAACTGCGCGCAGATGGCCAGTCCCAGGCCCGTTCCGCCGTACTTCCTCGACATGGAACTGTCCGCCTGGCTGAAGACGTCGAAGATCAGCTGCTGCTTGTCTTCCGGTATGCCGATGCCGGTGTCGGCCACCGAGCAGGCCAGCGTAATGGCTTCCTCCGTTTCCGAGGCCAGCGACATGGAAAGGACCACGTCGCCCGCTTCCGTGAACTTGATGGCGTTTCCGACCAGGTTGATCACGATCTGGCTCAACCGTCCCGGGTCGCCCACCAGCTGGTCGGGCACGTCGGGCGCGACCTTGTACGCCAGTTCGAGGTCCTTTTCCGCAGCGGGGATCGACATGGCCTGCACGGTATTGGCGATGCGCTCCCGCAGTTCGAAGGGGATCGATTCGAGTTCCAGGCGGCCCGCCTCGATCTTCGAGAAGTCCAGGATATCGTTCAACAGGCCCTGGAGCGATTCCGTGGACTGATCGATGAGCCGCATGAACTCCCGCTGCCGGGAGGTAAGATCGGTATGCAGCATGAGCTGGGTCATGCCGGTGATCCCGTTGATCGGCGTGCGAATCTCGTGGCTCATGTTGGCGAGAAATTCGCTCTTGGTGCGGCTGGCTTCCTCGGCCGACTCCTTGGCTTCCTGGAGTTCCCCCTGGAAGAGCACCATGTCGTGGGTCGTCTGTTCCAGCAGGGCGTTCTGCCGGTGCAGTTCGTGGGCCATTCGCGTGCGTTCCGCGTCGATCTGCCCGATCGAGCGGGCGTTCCACCAGATCAGGATATTGAAGGCGATCACGTTGCAGACCACAAAGATCGAATGGCCGAACTCCACACCGTAGAACCCCGCCCTTTCTCCCTGGAACTGGAGCCAGCCCAGGATGATGGGAATGAGAAAGGCCGCCGGAAGCAAACGGCGGGCCATGAGGCCGCCGGCCGTGGCGCTGACCAGCGTGGCGGCCGGTTCGCGGCGGGGACGCGCGCAGAATATGCCGACGCACAGGACGCCGAAGCCCAGCGCGGTGTTCAGCGATATGGGGATCACGCCGGAAACCCGGTACAGGACCATGGTGCTGTAGATCGCACCGGCCAGGGACAGGAGGGCAATGATCCCGGCGTTCATGACGCAGACGTGGGACAGCCAGTGTCTCGGCCCGCGCAGGTCGAGGAGCAGGAGCGCGAGGCCCAAGAGCATGAAGGTAAAGGCGGTGTGCGGCGCCATGCGGCTGCCGCTCAGGGACGCCGCGAAGAGCCACTGGTCGATCCCCCTGCCGCCAACGTCAATGTCGAACAGCTTGACGGCTCCCAGCGCCATGAGAAGCCCCGCGCCGGCGAAACCTGTCCAGCGGCGATACGCCGAAGCGTTCCGCTGAAGCAAGGCGCACAACGTGGCGCCGGCCAGCAGAAAGGCGGCGGCCGTGAGCGGATTCATGGGAACCCGCCCGGGGTTGACCAGACCCCGCAGGACGGCGAGATCGAACTGCCAGCCGGAAAGCACGAACACCGAGCACGCGATGACGATCACGCTGCACAGGTAGGCGGCTTTCTGCAATAGCCGCACCCAGGCCGCGTCGATCTCCGTCGAAGCCGCGTTGGTTTCCGTTGAAGCCATGGCCTACCTCCCGGTCAACGCAGGCCGGCGGTCGTCAGGGGAAGATCCCCCGGAGGAGTTTCGCCTGGGTCACCCGGCTGATCCCCTCGATCAACGCCGCGGTACGCATGTCAATCCGGTCTTCAGAGGCCCGGTGGACGGTCCTGCCGAAGGCGTCGATGAGGATGGTATGCAGTCTGCTGTTGATCTCCTCGAGCGTCCACGTGTAGTTCTGCGTATCCTGTACCCATTCGAAGTACGAAACGGTTACGCCACCGGCGTTGCCCAGGACGTCCGGCAGGATGAACACGTCCTTTTCCCCGAGGATCTCGTCGGCATCGAGCGTGGTGGGTCCGTTGGCCCCTTCCGCGAGGAGCCTGCACTTCAGCTGGTCCGCGTTGGCGCCGGTGATCTGGTTCTGCAGCGCGGCCGGGGCGAGGATGTCGCAGGGCAGTTCCAGGAGTTCCTGGTTGGTGACCTCGTCGGCCTCGGGATAGCCCGACAGGAAACGGTTTTCCTCGCAATACTTGAAGACGTCTTCCAGCGATAGCCCCTTCGGGTTGTAAATGCCGGTGGTGACGTCGCTTACCGCGACTACCCTGACCCCGTCCTCATCCAGAAAGCGCGCCGTGTTGCTACCCACGTTGCCGAAGCCCTGGACCACCGCCGTGGCGCCGTCCAGGGTCATGCCCATGTGCTGCGCGGCCGCTTCGATGAGGTAAACCAGGCCGCGGCCGGTGGCTTCGCGGCGTCCCAGGGACCCGCCCAGCACGACCGGCTTGCCGGTGACGACGCCCGGCACCGTGTAGCCCGCCTGCTGGCTGTACGTATCCATGATCCAGGCCATGACCTGCTCGTCGGTGCCCATGTCGGGGGCGGGGATGTCCTTGTCCGGCCCGATGATGTCGATGATTTCCGATGTGAAGCGGCGGGTAAGGCGCTGCAGTTCGCGTCGGGACAGGTCGGTCGGGTCGATCCGGACGCCGCCCTTGGCGCCGCCGAAGGGCAGGTTGATTAACGCGCATTTCCAGGTCATCCACATGGCCAGGGCCGAGACCTCCCCCAGGTTCACGTCCTCGTGGTAGCGGATGCCGCCCTTGGTCGGACCCATGGTGAGCAGGTGCTGTACCCGGTATCCGAAGACGTTTTCCACGAGATGGTATTCGTCCCGGCGAAAGGGGAGCGTCACGATATGGGTCCGCTGTGGAAAGAGCAGCCGTTCCCGAATGTTCTCATCCAGACCCATGATCTGCGCCGCCTTGAGAAACTGCTGCTGGGCCAGCTTGAACATGGCCGAATCCCACTCGCCGCTACGCGCGCGCACGCGCTCCATGGCATAGTGGATGGACCGGGACAGCAGGGTCGTGTTGGCCTGGGTCTTCACGATGTAGTCCTGGGCGCCCGCTTCCACGGCCGTGGCGGCCAGGGAAACGTCATCAAGCCCGGTCAGTATGATGACCGGCAGGTCCGGCGCGGCCTCCCTGACGCTGTGGAGCGTGTCGAGATCGGCGCTGTCGGGCAGGACAAGGTCCAGCAGCACCACGTCGAAGGACGCCTCCCCGATCAGGTCCAGTCCTTCCCGGAGCGTCCCGGCGACGTGCAGCCGGGTCGTAAGCCGGCTGGATTCCATGTAGTGGCGAATCAACTGCACGTGCACGGGGTTGTCTTCGATCATCAGGACTTCGACGGTGTTTTCCGGCATGTTTACTCTCCAGGGTCCTGAGCACCAGGATCAAGCGCGCCCGGGGCAGACTGGTATTTGCGCACCGCTTCCGACAGATCGATCGTTCCTTCGTACAGTGATTTCCCCAACACTACCCCTTCCAGGCCGTCCGCGACAGCCCCGGAGGCCCGTTCGAGGTCTTCCAGCGTGGCCACGCCCCCCGAAGCGATCACCCGCAATCCGCTTTCACGGGCCAGGCGCGCCGTCGAACCGGTATTCAGTCCGTTCATCGTACCGTCCCGGTCGATGTCCGTGTAGACGATCCTGCGGATCCCGGCTTCCTTCATGCCCTCCGCCAGTTCGAGAGATGAACAGGACCCGCCGGACGTCCAGCCGTTGACCGCGACCCGTCCCGCCCTGGCGTCGATTCCGACGACGATGCGTTCCGGCCCCCACTCCTCCACCACCTGCCGCACCATGTCGGGACGCTCCACGGCCGCCGTGCCCAGGATGACGCGGCGCACTCCCAGCGCCAGCCAGGCCTCCACGGCCTCGGGCGTACGGATGCCTCCGCCCAGCTGCACCGGCAAATCGGCCTGTTCCAGGATGCCGATGACACTCGTCCGGTTGCCCGCTTCGCCGGTGAACGCACCGTCCAGGTCGATGACGTGCAGGTAGGTCGCGCCCTGCGATTTCCATCTCAACGCGACGTCCGCCGGGGAATCACCGTACACCGTTTCGTGGTCGCGCATTCCCTTGACGAGACGGACGCATCGCCCCTGTCTGATGTCGATGGCGGGATAGAGTTGCATCTGGAATCATCACCCTCCGAAGCCCAGTCCGACGGCCCGCTTTCGAACCGCGCGTCCTGTGCTAAAGATGGACCGTAAAGCGCCGGCCTGTCAACCGACAAATCCCTTGACATGGATAACCCGGGCCCATAGTTTTCGGTGGAATCCGGCTCGATGGCTACCGGGTGTCCCGGTCCATTCTTCGCCGGTTCCCCGTGCGATGGCCGACTTCCCCTCCGATCCCACGACCCACGCCTTTCGAAAACCCGATGTCAGCCCTAGTCGATCCTGTTCAGCCCCTGTTGAAGGCCCATAGGCGACTGGCCTCCGATCTGGCCGACCTGTGCCGGGAAGTGAATCACGAAGTCTATCTCGTGGGCGGTTCCGTGCGGGATGCCATCCTGGGCCGCACGATACGGGACCTGGACCTCACGCTTGCGGCGGACGGACTGGCGCTGGGAAGGAAACTGGCGGACCGCCTGCGGTGTCCCTTCGTGCCGCTCGACGATACGGACCGAACCGGGCGCGTCGTGTTGCGGCGCCGGTTCACGATCGATATATCTTCCTTCAAGGGCGATTCCCTGGAGGCGGATCTCCGCAAGCGGGATTTCACCATCAACGCCATGGCCGTCCGCCTGGCGGACCTGCTGGACGGCCGGCCGTCGATCATCGATCCCCTGGGCGGCGCGGGCGACCTCGCGGCAAGGCGGCTCAAGGCCGTATCCGAGGCGTCCTTTCGCGACGACCCGCTGCGCGTATTGAGGGCGTTCCGGCTTGCCGGCCAGTTCGACCTGGACATTTCGCCGCGAACACAGGCGTGGATCGCGGCATGCGACGAAGACCTGCGGGTGGTATCGGGAGAACGCCTGCTTTACGAACTTTCCTTGATCATGGGGAGGCGACGCGCCGCGGGCCGGGTGTCCGCCATGATCCGCTCCGGCGTGTTCGCGTCGCTCTTTCCCGGATGGGTGGGATCTTCGTCGGCATCGGCGTCAACATCACCGTCGTCATCACCATCGTCATCACCGTCGCGGCGGCTGGAACGGACGGACCGGCTTATCGCACGGGACGTTTGCATAGAGGATCAGGGGCTCTACACCCATCTTACCGGTTACGAAGCTAAAATGGCGGGCGACCGGACCAGCCTGTGGATCCTCAGATTCGCCAGCCTCATGCTGTGCGGCATCCGGACCGACGTAACGGCTGCCGGTGCGGACCCAACCATTGACCGGGTCGAAAGCGCTCCGGGCACGACGGACCCGGCCCTCGACCGGGTCGAAGGCGCGGCTGACGTAACCGCTGGCGTTGCAGCCTCAACCCTCGACCGGGTCGAAGGTGCGGCTGAACGGTTAAGGCTGAGCAAGCGGGAAAGGCAGGCGCTCCACCAGTTGGTGTTCGGGGCGGCAAGGCTGCTCGAAGGAACCGCTTCACGGGAACCGGATGACGAGGCGCTCTGCCGGATTCTGCGCGGGTCGAAAGACGAAACCCCCGGCGCGGCGCTCCTCGCCCTGGCGCACGCACCGGACGAGGGTAGCGCGACGGCTGGAAGGCTCGCGAACGCCGTGCGCCGGCTCCTGCGGTTTTACACCCGGCACCGGAGCCTGCGGGCAAGGGGTTTGATGTTGAACGGCGCGGACATCTTGAACGACCTGGGCCTGGCCGAGGGACCGGAGGTCGGCCGCCTGCTGGATAAGCTTGAAACGATCCAGACCATACATGATATTCGGACCAGGGAACAAGCCCGGATGCTACTCTACGGCGATGCCGCGCATGGCCTGGCTAGCGCATGACCTGGCCAGCGCGCATGACCTGGCCGGCGCGCATGACCTGGCCGGTGCGCATGACCTGGCCGGTGCGCATGACCTGGCCTGACCGCCAGGGACGGCCTGACCCGCATGGAAAGTGGGTATCGCGGTCCGGACTGCGAGTTTAGACCATGAAGCTCTGTACCACCCTTCAGATGCGGTCGATCGACCGCCGCACCATCGAAGACTACGGCCTGTCCGGCTATGAACTCATGGAAAGGGCGGGCCGCCGGGTGGCGGAAACCGCAAAGCAAATGCTGGAAGGCGTGACCGGCAAGACGGTTGCCGTGGTGTGCGGTAAAGGGAATAACGGAGGTGACGGATTCGTGGCCGCCCGGTATCTCCATCTGTGGGGCGCTTCGGTCACCTGCCACGTGCTCGCCGCCAGGCCGGTCCTGACGGCCGACGCCGCGAAGCACCTGGAACGGCTCGAGGAAGACGGCCTGGAACCGGATTTCCGGCCCGACCGTCCGCTCGAAATGCCCGGCCGGCCCCCGGCGCTGATCATCGACGCGCTCCTCGGCACCGGGTTGAAGGGACCGCCGCGCGATCCATACGGCGCCGCCATCGCGGTGATTAACCTCAGCCCTTCTCCCGTGCTCTCCGTCGACACCCCGTCGGCCCTGGCGCCTGGCTGCGGAAGTCCGCAGTCCCGCCCCCGCACGGAATGGACCTGCGTGCGCGCCGACCATACCCTCGCGATCGGCCTGATGAAGATCGACCTCGTTACTTTCCCCGGCCGTTCCTGGTGCGGTGGTCTGGAAGTCGCGGACATCGGCTTTCCCGACCGTGTCGTGGAGGAGGAGGGGTTGTACCTCTCCCTGCCCGAGCGGAGCGAGATGGCCGGCCTGATCCCGGTTCACCGGCCCGGGGACCACAAGGGAAGCCGCGGAAAGGTCGCCGTCGTCGCCGGTTCGGCGGGCATGGCGGGAGCGGCGACGCTGGCTTCCCGCGCGGCCCTGCGCGGAGGCGCGGGCATGGTTATGCTAGGAGCACCCGCGGGCCTGATGGACGCCCTGACGGCCAGGCACACGGAAGTGATGCTTCGCGGCCTGCCCGAAACCGCAGAAGGATCGCTTTCTCTTGCGGCCGAGTCCGACATCGATGCGCTGCTATCCTGGTCCGACGTGCTGGCCATCGGGCCGGGTCTCACGCGCCACGAGGAAACCTCCGCGCTGGTCCGCCGCGTCGTATCGAACAGCGAGCGGCCGGTCGTCATCGACGCCGACGGGGTGAACGCCTTCGCGGGCCACCCGGACGGCCTGGCCGGCACGGCGCCGGAAGTCATCATGACACCCCATGTGTTCGAGCTGTCCAGGCTGACCGGCATGGCCGCCGACGACATCGAGGCGGACCGGGTCGCGGCCGCGCGACAGGCCGCCGGTTCCCTGCAGGTCACGCTCGTGCTCAAAGGCGCCGCCTCGCTGGTGGCTTCCCCCGGTGGACAGGTCTCGGTGAATCCCACGGGGAACCCGGGTATGGCCACCGCCGGATCGGGCGACGTGCTGACCGGCCTCATCGCGGCCCTGCTCGGGCAGGGACTCGGCGCCTGGGACGCGGCCCGCCTGGGGGTATACCTCCACGGCCTGGCCGGCGATCTCGGCGCGGAAGCCCTGGGACCGCACAGCCTGGTGGCCGGTGATCTCATCGACCATTTGCCCGGCGCGTTCCTTCATGTGGGCGAGGGACGGGTTTCAACCTAGAAAGCAGGATTCCGTGGACACGAAATTCGACCCGGTGTCGCTTGAGGAAATCGTGGCCCGCGCCTTGCGGGAGGACGTGGGAGACGGCGACGTCACAACCGAGTGGACGCTGGCGCCCGACGCTGTGGCCCGAGCCCGATTCGAGGCCGGGCGGCCCGGCATCCTGTCCGGCCTCTATCCGGCTTGTCTCACGTTCCGGGAGGTGGACCCAGGCCTGGAATTCCGGGCATTGCTGACCGACGGCGACCAGGTGGTACCCGGCCAGCCCATCGCCGAAGTGCGGGGCGCCGCGCGGTCGGTACTCACCGCCGAACGAACGGCGCTCAACTTCATGCGTCATCTTTCCGGTATCGCCTCCATGACCCGGCAATACGTCGATGCCGTGCGAAACACCGGCGCGCGCATCGTGGATACCCGCAAGACCACGCCCGGTCTCCGGGACCTGGAGAAAAGAGCCGTACTGCACGGCGGCGGAGACAATCACCGCCACGGTCTCTTCGACATGGTGCTGATCAAGGACAACCACATCGCCGCCGCGGACGGCATCACCGCCGCGGTTCGCAAATGCAGATCGAATATGAAGCGATCGGGCAGGCGGTACGAAATCGAGGTGGAGACGAGCAGTCTGGACCAGGTCGAAGAGGCCGTGCGCAGCGGGGCGGATTGGATCATGCTGGACAACATGAGCGATGCGGAAATGCGGACGGCGGTCGGACGGATCCGCGCGTTGACCGCGAAGGATCGGTCCATCGTGGTCGAAGCGTCGGGAGCGATCACCCTGAAACGGCTCGAGGCGATCGCCAAAACCGGTGTCGACGTGATTTCCGTCGGCGCGCTGACCCATTCCGCGCCGGCGCTCGATATCAGCCTGAACATGATGGCCTCCGCCTGAGACGGATGTGCCGGAACCCTTGACCTGACCCCCGCCCCACTGGAACGGAACAACGATGAACCCCTCGTCCCCGAGCGATGAGTCGGAAGGATTCCAGGACCGGTACTACGCGGACCGCATGCGCGCGAAGCTGTCATCGCGGATCTTCGGCCGCGTACTGGAATACCACGAGCGGGTGGGATCCACCAATGACGTGATCCTCGACATGGCCGAACAGGCCGCGCCCCATGGGACGGCCTGCCTTGCCGATGAGCAGTCGGCCGGCAGGGGCCGCCGCGGATACGGGTGGTTCTCGCCCCCCGGATGCGGGATCTGGGCTTCCGTCCTGCTCCGGCCCCGGCTGTCCGCGGCCCGGACCCCGCCGCTTACGTTGTGTGCCGCCGCGGCCGTGGCCCCCGTCCTGGAAACGGCCGCCGGCGTGTCCGTGGAAATCAAGTGGCCGAACGACCTGATTATGGGAGGACGCAAGGTCGCCGGCATCCTGGCCGAATCCCGCGTGGTGTCCGGTGACGAGCCGGTCATCGTGATCGGCATGGGGATCAACGTAAACCACACCCGCGGACAGTTTCCCGACGAGCTCTCCGCGTCCGCCACTTCGTTGCGCATCGAATCGGGCCGCCCCGTGGGTCGCGAGGACCTGTTCCTGGCCATCCTGGCCTCCCTGGAGTCCGCCTACGGGCACTACCTGGCATCCGGGCCCTCGTCTCTCCTTGCCGAAGTCGACGCCCGCCTCGCCTGGCGAGGGTTGACGGTCGTGGCCGACAGCCCCGCCGGAGCCGCCGGCCGCGTATCCCACATCGATGAGGAGGGTGGCCTGGTGCTCGACCGACAGGACGGCGGCCCTCTTGTCATCCGTTCCGGATCCATCAGACTGCACAGACGCCGAGATTAATCCCTGGGGTAAGCGGCATGATTGGCATTGCGATTGAAAGGCGGATCGAGGTAAATTACATCAACGGATTCGGAGTTCATCCCGCGCATGATCGGCTGATTGCCGGCCGTTTTCGCGGTCTGCCGCGCACGGGCGTAGTCGGCAACTGAAGGGAGACCAGGCGTTATGGGATTACTAATCGACGTCGCGCTGCCGCTGGCGCTCGCTTTCATCATGTTCGGGCTTGGGCTCGGGCTCACCTTCGACGATTTCGCCAGGGTGGTGCGCCGGCCGCGCGATTTCGCGGTGGGTGCCCTCTCCCAGATCGTCCTGCTGCCGGTGGTTGCCTTCGTCCTCGCCAGCGTCTGGCCGATGGCGCCGGAGCTCGCGTTGGGTCTGATGATCATCGCCGCCGCGCCGGGCGGCCCGACCTCCAATATCCTGACCGCGTTTGCCCGCGGCGATGTCGCGCTGTCGATATCGCTGACCGCGGTGATCAGCCTGGCCAGCGTGATCACCATTCCGCTCATTGTGGTCTTCGCCTACGGGCAGTTCATCGGCGATTCGGCGGAGCAGGACATATCGGTCGCCGGCGCCGCGCTCGGCGTTTTCCTGATCGTTGCCGTTCCCGTGCTGATCGGTCTGGTCATCCGCCGCTTCGCGGAAGGCTTCGCAATACGGTTCGAACCAGCGGCCCGAAAGGTCTCCGCGGTGCTGCTGACGCTCGTACTCGCCGGCGCGATCTTCGATCAACGCGCCAACATCGTCTCCTATTTCGCGCAGGCCGGCCTGGTCACACTCGCCCTCAACTTGCTGATGATGACCATCGCCTGGTTCCTCGCCCGGATGTTCACCACCGGACCGACCCAGCGGACCGCCATTGCGATCGAATGCGGCATCCAGAACGGGACGCTCGCGATCGCGGTTGCGGTTTTGCTGTTCAGCGGCGGGCTCGCGACCATGCCGGCGGCGACCTACAGCCTGATCATGTTCGCCACCGCGCTGATCTATATCGCCGTGCTGCGGCGGAGCGTTTGAACGCGGCGCCAGGGTGAGGAGCCGCACAACGTCATATCACCGGCGAACACCCAAAAACGCGCGTGTCACAATACAAAAAACACTTGCATCGACCAAAGACCCGTCATATATTAGCAGACTGGACATTCGAGTGCTAATATCAGATTCGCTACTTGTTGAATATACAAGTATTTAGGCGACTCAAAATGTGTGTGCGGCCAAGCCTGTTCGCCGTGCTCGAAAACGCCCGGTACCACCCGGCGAAACATAGGGGGTAGCAGAAGTGCCAGCAAAACAACTTTCATTCGACGCCGATGCCCGGCAGGCCCTCAAACGCGGCGTGGACGCCCTGGCTGACGCGGTCCGCGTCACCATGGGTCCCAAGGGACGCTGCGTCGTGCTCGACAAGAAATTCGGTTCGCCCACCTTCACGCTGGACGGCGTCACGGTGGCGAAGGAAATCGAGCTCGAGGACAACTACGAAAACATGGGCGCGCAGATGATCAAGGAAGCCGCGTCTAAGACCAGCGACGTGGCCGGCGACGGGACGACCACGGCCACCGTCCTCGCCCAGGCCATCTACGCGGAAGGCTTGCGGAACGTGACTTCCGGCGCTAATCCCATGGATCTGAAGCGGGGCATCGACAAGGCCGTATCCGCGGTGGTCGGTTCGATCTCTGATATGTCGAAGGCCGTGGAAGGGCGGAAGGAAATCTCTGAAACCGCCACCGTTTCGGCCCATGGCGACGCCACCATCGGCGACCTGATCGCGGACGCAATGGAAAAAGTGGGCAAGGACGGCGTCATCACGGTCGAAGAGGCCAAGAGCATGGAAACCTCCCTCGACGTCGTGGAGGGCATGCAGTTCGACCGCGGTTATCTGTCGCCTTACTTCGTTACCGACTCCGAGTCCATGGAAGCGGTGCTCGAGGACACGAAGATCCTGATTCACGACAAGAAGATCAGCGCCGTCAAGGATATCTATCCCGTCGTCGAGAAGATCGCCCAGAGCGGCTCTCCGCTGCTGATCATCGCCGAGGACATCGAGGGCGAGGCCCTTGCCCTGCTGGTGGTCAACAAGCTTCGCGGCACCCTGAAGGTCGCCGCGGTCAAGGCGCCCGGTTTCGGCGACCGGCGGAAGGCCATGCTCGAGGATATCTCCATCCTGACCGGCGGCACGGTCATCTCCGAGGATGCCGGCTTCAAGCTGGAAAACGTGACCGTGGGCGACCTGGGTACGGCCAAGCGCGTCAATCTCGACAAGGACAACACGACGATCGTCGAAGGCGCCGGCGGCACCGACGCGATCCAGGGACGCATCAACCAGATCCGCGCCCAGATCGAGGAAACCACCTCCGATTACGACCGGGAGAAGCTGCAGGAACGCCTGGCCAAGCTGGCGGGTGGCGTGGCGGTCATCAACGTGGGCGCCGCGACTGAAGCCGAGATGAAGGAGAAGAAGGCCCGGGTCGAAGACGCCCTCAACAACGCCAAGGCAGCCATCGAAGAAGGGGTCGTGCCGGGCGGCGGCGTCACGTTCATCCGCGCGCTCTCCGCACTGGACAACGGACTGGACACCGAGGGCGACGAAACCGTCGGCGCCGGCATCGTGCGCAAGGCGCTCGAAGCGCCCGTGAGGCAGTTGGCGGAGAACGCCGGCCTTGAAGGTTCCATCATCCTGCAGAAGATCCGGGAAGGCGAAGGCGGATACGGTTACAACTTCGAATCCGATGCCTACGGCGACATGTCCGAAACGGGCGTGATCGAGCCTGCCAAAGTCTCCCGCGTAGCGCTGCAGCACGCCGCGAGCATCGCCGGCCTGCTGCTGACCACCGAAGCGCTGGTGGCGGAACTCCCCGAAGACTCCCCGCCTCCGGCCATGCCCCACGGCGGCGGCATGTACTAAGCGGGACGCTTCGACGAAGAACCGGTCCCCGGCCGGTTCCAGGTAGTTAGCCCCCGGTGGCATCACCGGGGGTTTTCTCTTGCTACGGCCGGTCGCCGATTCTATATTTCCCGAGACCAGCAGGCGGATGCGAAAGACAGGTCCTGGGCGACGGAGCGACCATGAGAAATCCGGTAGTTATAGAACGCGCGGAACGGCTTCACCAGATCCCGCTGAACCGGCCCCTGGAACATTCCCGATATCTCAGAAGACTGGCCGCCAGGGGGATCGAGCCCATAGATCTGACCACGGGCTTCACCGACCCTCCCCCACGTCAGGATGTCATTAAAAGGACATCCGACTCCGTTTCGGCCGAGTCATCCCGGCACACCGGCGCCGAGTTCCGCAGGGCATTCAGCAACTGGTTCGCGTACCGGTTCGACGTGGAGATCGATCCGGACAGGCACGTCCTGCCCTTCGCGGGTTCGGCGGTCGGCCCGGCCTGCGTGGCCATGGCGCTGGTCAACCCCGGCGAAACCGTGCTGGCGCCCGATCCGTCCCACCCGGCGTACCGGACCAGCGCCGTGCTGGCGAACGGACAGATCCAGTCCTATCCCCTGCACGGACGGAACGATTTCCTCCCCAACCTGAAGCAGATCGAACCCCGGGTCGCCGGGCAGGCAAAGCTGATGTACGTCGGTTTTCCGAACGACCCGACCGGGGTCGTGGCGGACCATTCGTTCTTCCGGGAACTCATCGATTTCGCGCGCAGGAACAACATCATCGTCTGTCACGACGCGACGCAACACTTTCTGACGTACGACGGGGTCGAAGCC
This sequence comes from Gemmatimonadota bacterium, assembly GCA_009838645.1. Classification (NCBI taxonomy): domain Bacteria; kingdom Pseudomonadati; phylum Gemmatimonadota; species Gemmatimonadota bacterium. Next base: position 210,296 of record VXRC01000017.1, read on the forward strand.
CCGAGCCTCCTGCAGACGCCCGGCGCGATGAACGTAGGCATCGAGCTGTTCTCCCTTTCCATGCTGCCCGGCGGCATGTTCCGCGATCTGGGTGTGGCGGTGGGCAATCCTTCCGCGCTGGCCGCCATGTCCCAGTTGACCGCTCATCTGCATGCCCCGCTGCTGCACGGACTTCTCGCGGCCGCGGCCACGGAGTTTCCCCGTCTGGACCGGCACGTGGAAGCCATGGTTTCCCGGTGCGGGTCGCAAAGGGACCTGATGGTATCGGGGCTGCGGGACCTCGGCTGGCACCTGCCCGCGCCCGGCGGAGGACCATACGTCTGGCTACCCGTGCCGCCCCGCTATTCCTCCGTACGATTCAGCATCCTGTTGCGCAAGGCCGGCGTGTTCGTCGTGCCCGGCGCATACCTGGGCGAATACGGCGAAGGCTACGTCCGAATGGCTTTCAACGGCGACGAGTCGCAGATCCAGGAAGCGCTCGACCGCATCGACCGGCAGATGTCGCGGTTCCGTTTGCGCAAACGGGCGTTCCCCGCGGTCAGTCTGGCCTGAACGGATCCGCCCCATGTCCGAAGACTGGATCAGCGTGCGGGGTATCCGCACATTCGGCCATCACGGCGTGACGGCCCGGGAACGGACACGGGGACAGGTCTTCGAAGCCCACGTCGCACTTCGCCTGGACCTGTCGGTGGCGTCCCGGACGGACCGCCTGTCCGATACCGTGGATTACGCGGACGTCTGCCGGCGCGTGGGACGCATTCTCGGCGGCGATCCGTGCCGTCTGCTGGAGGCGGTCGCCGGCCGGGTGGCGGACGAGCTGCTCTCCGCCTACCCCCCGGTGGACCAGGTCGTGGTCAGACTGTGGAAGCCCGGCGTGACCGCGGACCTGCCGCATTCGGGAACCCCTGGGGTCACCGTGCATCGAAGCAGGGAGGCGGGACGTACCGGACCAAGCGGACCGTAGGATGCGGGACCGTGGCGTGCCGGATCGCGATATACCGAACCGGACGTGCCGGATCAAGCGGATTGCAAGGTGCGAAATGGCGTCTGTCGCGCTGGGACTGGGCAGCAACATCGGGGATCGCGTCGCAAGATGCCGGCAGGCGCTATGCGAACTGGCCGGTCATGAGGCGATCCGGATCGTCAGGCGCTCGTCATGGTACGAGACGCGGCCGGTAGGCCACTCCGGCCAGCCCGACTTCGTCAACGGCGCGGCCCTTGTGGAGACCACGCTTGCGCCCACGCGACTGCTCGAAACGCTCAAGGATGTCGAAACGCGCATGGGACGTTCCGTCACGTGGGAGAAAGGGCCCCGCGAAATCGATCTCGACCTGTTGCTCTACGAAGACCTGGTACTCGGGCGGCCGGGTCTGGACCTGCCCCATCCCGCCATGGCGCAACGGGCCTTCGTGCTCGTTCCCCTGGCGGAAATCCACCCGGACCTGGTCCACCCGGTGCACGGGCGGACCGTGTCCGACCTGCTGGATGACCTGAAACCCGTGGACCATCTCGTCCGCTATCTCGCCGAACCGTAACCGGAGCCCCGATGGAAGAAGCCGACCGCGATCTGATCACGTTGATCCTGGCCGCGGGAAAAGGCACCAGGATGCACTCCGACCTGGCGAAGGTGCTGCACCGGATAAACGGCCGGCCGATGATCCACTACGTGCTGGACACGGCGCGTGCGCTCCGGCCGCGGCGGATCATCGTCATCGTCGGCCACCAGGCCGGCGCGGTGCGGCGGGAACTGGCGGGACTGCCCGGGCTGACCGGGCTGACCGTGGAATTCGCCGTGCAGGAGGAGCAGCTGGGCACCGGCCACGCGGTTAGCCAGGCCGCACCGCTGCTGGCCGGCGAATGCGGCGTCGTCCTCGTCCTCGCCGGCGACACGCCCCTGATTCGTCATTCCACCCTGGCATCGTTGATCGACGCGCACCGCCGGACCGGCGCCGCGGCCTCGGTACTCACCGCCGGCGTCGACGACCCCACGGGCCTGGGGCGCATCCTCCGCGACGGCGCGGGCCGTATCGACCGGATCGTCGAGGAGAAGGACGCCAGCGAGGAACAGCGGTCGATCAAGGAGATCAACACCAGCACGTATTGTTTTGAACCGGTCCTGCTGCTGCGGGCCCTGGACCGGCTGACCCCGGAGAACAGGCAGGGTGAATACTACCTGACGGATACCATCGGGATCCTTCGGCGAGAGGGCCGCCGCATCGCGGACGCAACGGCCGGCATGCCGGAAGAAACCATGGGAATAAACACCCCGGAGCAGCTGTCGGCGGCCGAATCATGGCTGCTGGAACGGGACCGCGCACGGCCTCGCGACAGCTAAAAAACAGTTGACACCGGGCCCTCCAACTCTGTATATATAGTGGTCTGGAAAGCAAATCGGATTCCGCCTGTCGAACCAGTGTTCGATTTGACGGCGGAACTGTGTCGAGACCGGGGTACAAAGGGGGATCGCATGGTGAAAGGAACTGGTCGATGAAGCACTGTTGGTACCCTACCTATGTTTCCCTTCCTGGTGTATTCCCCTAGTTAGCTCTCCGGTTATCTCTGGCAAGCAGATATCGATGGTCGCACGGTCCCGTTGCAGGCCGTACCTCAGGACGCGTTCCGCGTGGGATCCGCCATGACGAGACAGGTCAACCAACCCTCCGCGAACCGGCCGGACGCCGTTCCGGAAGGACGTGGGTCAGGCGGCCGCTGGCGCGTTCGGGTGCTTGAAGGCGTGATCATCATCCTGGTCGGGCTGAATGCCTACCTGATCTACTCGGTGGCGACCTCGTCCGCGTTCTCGACGTCCGCCGAACGGTCCGTCGAGGCAGTCGTCGACCCCTCGGCCTTCCATATCCAGGTGGAGGTCCTGAACGGATGCGGTGAACGGGGAATCGGACAACAGGCCATGCGGTTTCTCAGGGAACGAGGATTCGACGTGGTCAATATCGACAACGCCGACCACTTCGAGTACCGGGAAACGGTCGTGCTTGACCGCCGGGGAACGGACGGGCCGTCCGAGGCCGCCCGCGCGGTCGGAAACGCGCTGGGTACGCAATACGTCCTGCTCCAGCGGAACGATGACCGCCTGGTGGACGTTTCGGTGGTGATCGGCAAGGATTACGGCGAACTGCTCTTTTCCGTGGAGAACGACTGATCGTGACGTTGGCATCGAAGGAAATCGCGGAGCAGGCGACCCTTTCCATGCTGGCCAAGAATGCGGCGGACGTGATGATCATCGACCTCAGGGGGCTCTCGTCCATCACGGACTACTTCGTCATCGGGACGGCGGGTTCCGAGCCGCAGATCAAGGCGGTCGTCGAGCAGGTGGCGTCGGATCTCAAGGAGCGGGAAACGATACCCTGGCACTCGGAGGGCAAACAGAGCTGGCGGTGGGTCCTGCTCGATTACGTGGACGTGGTCGTTCACGTGTTCAGAGCGGAAGTCCGGGCATTCTACGGACTCGAGCGGCTCTGGGGAGACGCGCCCCGGATCGCCGTTACAACCGACGCGGCAACGGGTGAAATCATCCGCACGTCCGACGCGGGCGTCCCGGAGATCGGGGTGGACGCGCTTGAACACGAGGCATAGATTGGGCATTCTCGTCGTCGGAACGGTGGCTTTTGATTCGGTGAAGACTCCGGAAGGAGAGGCGAACGACGCGATCGGGGGTTCGGCGACCTATTTTTCTGCGGCCGCCAGCTTCTACGCGCCGGTAGACGTCATTGCCGTCGTGGGAAACGATTTCCCACTGGCGTCCCTGGATTTCCTGCGGGAGAGACAAGTCGACGTATCGGGCCTGGAGGTGAAGGAAGGAAAGACCTTCCGCTGGGCAGGCGAATACGCCGCCAACATGAACGACCGCCGCACGATCGACACGCAGTTGAACGTGTTTTCCGGTTTCAAGCCCGTACTGGCGGAGCGGCACCGCGCGCACGATCACGTGTTCCTGGCGAATCTCGATCCGGACGTTCAGCGCGACGTGCTGACCCAGGCCTGCCGAACGGACGGAAAGGACCGAGCGGGACAGCCCGGAATCGTCGCCTGCGACACCATGGACTTCTGGATCGAGGGGCAGAGGACGTCGCTGCTGTCGACGCTCAGCGGAGTGGACGTGCTGATCATCAACGACAGCGAGGCCCTGCAGCTGGTGGATGACCACAACCTCGTGCGGGCGGCGGAACGCATCCTGGAACTCGGTCCGAGGGCGGTGGTGGTCAAGAGAGGCGCGCACGGCGCGACGCTCTGTACCCGTGACGCCTGGTTCGGCATCCCTTCATACCCCGTGGCCACCGTGGTGGATCCGACGGGCGCCGGGGATACCTTCGCGGGCGGATTCATGGGTTACCTTGCCCGGTCGGGCGATACGGGCGTAGGCGCCTTGAAGCGCGCCATGGTGCACGGCAGCGTCATGGCCTCGTTCAACGTGGAGGATTTCAGCGTCAGGCGGCTCGAATCGCTTACCGAAGCCGAGATATCGGACCGCCACGATCGATTCATGGAGATGATTACACCATGAATTTCACGACCATCCGGTGGGACCGCGACGAAAGCGTGCTGGTATTGCTGGACCAGACGCGACTGCCTGGCGAAGTGGTCTACACCCGGTGCCGGGACATCGCGTCCGTGGCGGAAGCCATCCGACGGCTGAGAGTTCGCGGCGCGCCGGCCATCGGCGTCGCCGCGGCCTACGGGGTCGTCGTCGGGGTCCAGCACAGCCGCGCGGCCGACTTCGCCTCTTTCAGCCGGGAAGTCGAAGAAGCCGCGGAACTGCTGGCGGCCACCCGACCCACGGCGGTCAACCTGTTCTGGGCGCTTGAGCGGATGCGCCGGACCGTCCGGGAACATCGGAATGCACCTGTGGAGGACATCAAGCGCGCCTTGCTCGGCGAAGCCCTGGCCATACAGTCGGAGGACGAGCACACGTGCCGCCTGATCGGTGAGCACGGCGCCGCGCTGCTCCGTACCGGACAGACGGTGCTCACGCACTGCAATGCCGGCGCGCTCGCCACGGCCGGCGCGGGCACGGCCCTCGCCGTGGTGTACCAGGCGCACAACGAAGGCAAGCGGGTCCACGTGTACGCCGATGAGACGAGACCCGTCCTGCAGGGCGCCCGGCTCACTACCTGGGAGTTGACCAGGGCGGGCATAGGCGTGACGCTCATCTGCGACAACATGTCTGCCCAGGTCATGAAGGAAGGCCGGATCGATTGCGTGATCGTGGGCGCGGACCGCGTGGCCGCCAACGGCGACGTCGCCAACAAGATCGGCACCTACGGCGTGGCCGTGCTGGCCGACGCGCACGACGTGCCTCTGTACGTGGCGGCGCCTTACTCTTCGATCGACCTGTCCATCGAATCGGGCGCCGGGATCCCGATCGAAGAACGGGAAGCCGCCGAAGTAAGCCAGGGACCGGGCGGGCGCACCGCCCCCGAGGAGGTGGAGGTGTACAATCCCGCATTCGACGTAACCCCGGCCCGTTACGTGTCTGCGATCATCACGGAACGCGGCGTGGCCAGACCGCCATACGCCGAGCGTCTCGCCGCACTGTCACACCATGCCTGGGAGCCGGCTGTAACCGGGTAAAGAAGCGTGTACCATCAAAGGAGTGTGTACCATACTATGAAGACACCAACGGTTAAGAAGGAAGACCTGCGGCGGGACTGGCACGTCGTGGACGCCGACGGCAAGGTGCTGGGCAGGCTGGCCAGCGAAGTGGCCAAGATCCTGCGCGGCAAGCACAAGCCGATCTACTCGCCCCACCTGGATACCGGTGACCACGTCATCGTCATAAACGCGGAAAAGGTGGTCCTGACCGGCAAGAAGCCGCAGAACAAGCTATATTACCGCCATAGCGGCTATCCCGGCGGTCTGAAGACGATCAGCTACGAACGCATGGCCGCCCGTCATCCCGACCGGGCGGTGCGCATGGCCATCAAGGGCATGTTGCCGCACAACGCCCTCGGCCGCCAGATATTCCGCAAACTCCGCGTGTACGCCGGCGCGGAACACCCACACAGCGCCCAGAAACCGGTCGCGCTGGACATATAAGGAGCGTAAAGAAGCATGAATTCGGATACCCATGGACACCACGCAGTGGGCAGAAGGAAACGCGCGATCGCCAAGGTCTGGCTGCGCGCGAAGAAGGAAGGCGCCAGCCACAAGGTCAACGACAAGCCGCTGCTCGATTACTTCGACCGGCCCGGTCTCGTCGCCGCGATCGAGGAGCCCCTGGTGCTCACCGAAATGAACGACCAGGTGGTCGTGTTCGCACGGACCTTCGGCGGCGGAAAGACCGGCCAGGCCGGGGCATTGAGACTCGGTATCGCGCGGGCGCTGAAGGACATGGACGAAAGCCTGCACGCTCCGCTGCGCGAAGCGGGCATGCTGACGCGGGATTCACGCATCAAGGAACGCAAGAAATACGGACTGGCCGGCGCACGCAAGCGGTTCCAGTTCTCTAAGCGTTAATTTACCGGACGCAGGCCTGACCGCCTGCCAGACAAGGAGATCAGTACCGCCTATGGGGATTCCGACCATTCAGGACCTGCTGGATGCGGGCGTTCACTTCGGCCACCAGACCCGACGCTGGAACCCGAAGATGAAGGAATTCATATTCGCCGAGCGCAACAACATCTACATCATCGACCTGAAGAAGACGCTCAGCCAGATCGAAATCGCGTATGAAGCCGTGCGCAAGGCCGTCGAAAACGGGCAATCCGTCCTCTTCGTGGGCACGAAGAAGCAGGCCCGGCCCGTGATTATCGAAATGGCGCAGCGGTGCGGCATGTTCTACGTCGCGGAACGCTGGCTCGGCGGCATGTTGACGAACTTCCAGACCATCCAGACCAGCGTCAAGCGCCTGGAAGAACTCGAGAAAATGAAAGAGCACGGCACCATGGAAGCGCTCACGAAGAAAGAGGCCGCGAGCCTGGAGAAGGAGCGGGAGCGCCTGCAGAAAGTACTGGGCGGCATCCGCGAAATGCGCGATCTGCCCGGCGTCATTTTCGTGGTGGACGCCCGCAAGGAACGGATCGCCGTCGCGGAGGCGAACACCCTGGAGATCCCCATCGTCAGCATCCTGGATACGAACTGCGATCCCGACCTGATCGACTATCCCATACCCGGGAACGACGACGCCCTCCGGTCCATCACCCTCATCACGGAAGTCGTCGCGAGCGCCGCGGAGGAAGGGCTGCGCAATTCCGGACGGGCCGTACCCGGGGACGAGGCACCGGTCGAAGAGGTCGAAGAGCAGCAGGCCTGAAGCGGATACATGGCCGGGGAAAGGCGGCCGTAGCGGATGATCGGATCCGATCGTGTCCGATCATGACCGCTAGATTTCATGCGATTTCATGACTATATCAGCCAGTGACGTAAAGACTTTGAGAAGCCAGACCGGCGCCGGAATGATGGACTGCAAGCGGGCCCTCGAAGAGTCTGAAGGCAGTATCGAAAGGGCGGTCACGCTCCTGCGCGAGAAAGGCATTATGGCGGCGTCCAAGAAGAGCGCCCGGGAGGCGAAAGAAGGCATTATCCATACCTATATCCATCCCGGCAGCCGCATCGCCACCATGGTCGAGATCAATTGCGAGACCGATTTCGTCGCGCGGAACGAGTCCTTCCAGACCCTGGCCCGCGACATCGCCATGCAGGTGGCGGCCACCCGCCCCCTCGCCGTGGACCGGGACCAGATCGAAGAAGCCGTCCTGGAACAGGAACGGGAGATCTACCGGAACCAGGCGCGGAACGAGGGCAAGCCGGACCATATCATCGACCGGATCGTCCAGGGGAGGATCGATAAATTCAACCAGGAAAACTGCCTCCTGGAACAGCCATTCATACGGGATACCGACAAGACGGTGCGGGACCTGATCACGGAGGCGGTGGCCACGCTGGGCGAGAACATCATGGTTAGACGGTTCGTCCGGTACGAACTGGGCGGAGAATAACCCGCCGAACACCCTTGCAGGCAGGAACGTAACCGGTATTCCGATGCCAGAGAGGTGTATCGTGGAAGCGAAAGAGATCATCAGAGAAACCAACCGGAAGATGGACCAGTCCGTCGAGGTGCTGCGCACGGAACTCGCCGGCGTCCGGGCCGGCCGGGCCAATCCGGCCCTGCTGGACAACATCCAGGTGGAAGCCTACGGGACCATGACCCCCATCAACCAGGTCGCCACCGTGAACACGCCGGACGCCCGCACGATCTCGATCCAGCCGTGGGACAAGCAAATGGTATCCGAAATCATCCGTGCAATCCAGAAGTCCGACCTGGGACTCATGCCGAATTCCGATGGCAACGTCATCCACCTGCCCGTACCCGCGCTGACCGAAGAGCGCAGGCTGGAATACGTAAGACTGATCAAGAAACTGGGCGAGGACGGCAAGATCGGCGTCCGGAACGTGCGCCGGGAAATGAACGAGCGCATCAAGGCCGAAGAAAAGGCCCACCGGATGTCGGAAGACGAAAGCAAGAGGCACCAGAAGACCATCCAGGATCTCACCGACCAGCATATCTCCTCCATCGACAGCGCCATATCGTCAAAAGAACAGGAAATCCTGGAGATCTAGGCGGAAACCGGCTATCCGGGTCCATACCCGCCGGCGGCCTTACGGGGGTGACGTGGGTCGATACCCAGAGCAAGACCGGGCGGTCTCGGAAGAAGGACTGGATCCGGAGCGCATGCCCCGCCACATCGCGTTCATCATGGACGGCAACGGCCGGTGGGCGAAGAAGCAGGGACTCGCGCGGGACCAGGGCCACTCCGCGGGGGTGGAGTCCGTTCGCGAAATGATCCGGTGCGCCGGGGAGTTCGGCGTGGGGATCCTCACCTTCTTCGGGTTCTCCACCGAGAACTGGAATCGTCCCAGGCGGGAAGTCGCCGCCATCATGCAGTTGATCGTCGAATCGCTCCGCGGCGCCTTCGAAGAAGCCCGCGCGCACGGGATCCGGGTCTCCTTCCTGGGCAGATGGGACGAGCTGCCGGAATCCAACCGGCAGGTCATCAAGCAGATCACGGAGCAGACGGCGGGCAACGACCGCCTTCTGTTGAATTTCGCCCTGAATTACGGCGGCCGGCAGGAGATCGTCGAAGCCGCGCAGTGCATCGCCCTGGACGTCCAGGCCGGCCGGTTGGATCCGGAAGCCATCGACGAGTCGCTTTTCGCGTCCTACCTGTACACGGAGCACCTGCCCGACCCGGACCTGTTGATCCGGACCAGCGGGGAGATGCGGATCAGCAACTTCCTTCTCTATCAGCTGGCCTATACCGAACTCCTGGTTTCTCCGGTCCTCTGGCCCGATTTCTCGCGAAGCCACTTCATCGGGGCCATCAGGGACTACCAGTCGAGGGAGCGCCGTTTCGGCCGAACCGGCGAACAGGTCTCCTCGCACAGCACGTAACGGAGTGGATCTCCATGGCGGCCTACGCGGAGACGTGGATCCGAATCCTGGTAGGCGCGGTGTTCATCCCGTGCATCGTGCTCATTTGCTGGGTTGGCGGGACGAGCCTATTCGTGTTCGTCACCCTGGTCGTGCTCTTCGGCTTGCGCGAATACCACGGCATCGCCGCGGCCACGGACCTGGAACCCAACTGGTACGTCGGCGTACCCGCGGCTCTTCTGCTGTGTCTCGACGCCTGGCTCGAAGCGGGTCGCCACGCCCCCCTGATCCTCACGGCCCTCCTGCTCCTGACCGCCGCGGCGGAAGTATTCAGAAAGCGCGTGCGATCCCCCTTTCACAACATCGCCGCCACGGTCTTCGGCGTGGCGTGGATCGGCCTGCTCGGCAGTCACCTGATCCTGCTGGGGAGGTGGCCGATGGACGGCGCGGACGTCGTCGAATGGGGGCAGCGGGCCATGACGCCGGCCCTGCTCGCCATCGCCATACCCTGGTCCTACGACGCCTTCGCCTATTTCACGGGCCGGCTGCTGGGCCGCCGCAGGCTGCTGCGCCGCGTCAGCGCAGGCAAGACCGTCGAAGGCGCCGTCGGGGGGCTGATCGGCGCCGTCGCCTTCATGTTCGCGCTCCAGTACGCCCTGTTTCCCTTTCTCGGTCCGCTGCACTGCGTCGTCCTGGGCGCCGCTGGCGCCATCGTCGCCCAGCTGGGCGACCTCGCGGAGTCCCTGGTGAAAAGAGACGCAGGGCTGAAGGATTCATCCCGCATCATCCCGGGACACGGCGGCATCCTGGACCGGTTCGACAGCGTTTTCTTCGCGGCGCCTTTCGTGTACTATTACTTGGCCTACGTGACCGGATGAAGCAGCGTACGGCCTGGACGGTCCGGACATACGGACGGAGTATCGACAAGTCATGAAACGCATCGCCATCCTGGGTTCGACGGGTTCGGTCGGCACGCAGACGCTGGAGGTCATCGCGGCCTTCCCGGACCGGTATGCGGCCCACAGCCTGACGGCCAGGAGCCGGATCGACCTGCTGGAGCTGCAGTGCGCGCGCTTCGGCCCGCGCATGGTCGCCATCCTGGACGCGGAATGCGCCGAGCAGGCCAGGCTGACCGCCGGGTTCGCGCGAGGAGGAGGCGGTCAGCCCGGACCGTCGATCCACACCGGCGTGGAGGGCCTGATCGAAGCGGTCACCCACCCCGACGTGGACCTGGTCATCAGCGCCCTCCCGGGCAGCGCGGGGCTGGTCCCCACGCTGCGGGCGATCGAAGCGGGCAAGACCATCGCCCTGGCCAACAAGGAGATCCTGGTCATGGCCGGCGAGATCGTGATGGAATCGGCGCGGCGCAACGGGGTGGAGATCCTGCCCGTGGACAGCGAACACTGCGCGGTGCACCAGTGCCTGGCCGGGCAGGACCCGGACCGGATCCAGCGCGTGGTCCTCACGGCATCGGGCGGGCCCTTCCGCGACACCGCCCCCGCGGCCCTGGCGCGGATGACTTCGAAGGACGCGTTGAACCATCCCACCTGGAACATGGGGCAGAAGGTCACGATCGATTCCGCCACGCTCATGAACAAGGGGTTCGAGGTCATCGAGGCCCACTGGCTCTTCGGCCTCCCGGTCTCGAAGATCGACGTGGTGATACATCCCCAGTCCATCATCCACTCCATGGTCGAGATGGTCGACGGGTCTCTGCTGGCCCAAATGGGTCCGACCGACATGCGCATACCGATCCAATACGCCCTCTCGTACCCCGAGCGCCTTGAATCTCCCTGGCCCCGGTTCGACATCACGCGGAACTGGTCCCTGACCCTGGACCCGCCCGACGAGGCCATGTTCCCCTGCCTGGGGCTGGCCTACGAGGCCATCCGCCGCGGGTCCACCGTGCCCGCCGTCCTGAGCGCCGCCGACGAGCTGGCCGTCGAGGCCTTCCTCCGGCAGCGGATCGGGTTCACCGACATACCTCGCATCATCGCCGACGCGATGGACAGGCACCTGGCCGCGCCGGATCTCACCGCGCCCGTCACCCTGGAATCCATCATGTCGGCGGACCGGTGGACCCGGACGTTCTGCGGGGAAAAGTTGATTGCCGGATAGGGCCGAAATCCTGTATATTCCTTAATTGGCTGCCGCGCGCCGGCAGGCGCGGGGAACACCGGGAACATCGGAAGCAATCGGATCTGAGACGGCAGAAGCAGAACGGAGACATTGGCATGCTGACCACCGTATTATCGGCGATATTCGTCCTGGGGTTGCTGGTCTTCTTCCACGAACTCGGTCATTTCCTAGCCGCCAAGCGCATGGGCATCAGGGTGGAGAGATTCTCCCTCGGCTTTCCGCCCAAGATGATCGGAAAGAAGGTCGGGGACACCGAGTACTGTATCTCCTGGATCCCCCTGGGGGGATACGTGTCCATGGCCGGGGAGCGGCCCGACGCCCAGTCCGAAGACGAAGGCGGCAAGCCGTGGGAGTTCCAGTCCAAGTCCGTGGGGGCCCGCGCCTTCGTCATCGCGGCCGGTCCGGGGGCGAACTTCGTCCTCGCCTTTATCATCTTCTGGTTGTTCTACGCGACCATGGGCGTGATGCTCGTCGATACGACCACCGTTGGCCGGGTGGACGGCGCAAGCCCCTATGCCGCGGCGGGATTGCAGGTCGGCGATGAAATCCTCGAAATCGACCAGGCGGCCGTCGAAACCTGGGAGGATGTCCGGGAACGGCTCGCGACCGGCACGGGGGCGTCCCTGTCCCTGAAGCTGCGCCGGGACGGGCGGGACCGCACGATCCTGGTGCGGTATGGCGACGGCGGAACGGCGGAACGGCTGGGCGGGCTCGACTATTTCCGCGCGTCGGCCGTGAGCACGGTCATCCCGGATTCACCCGCCGAGAAGGCCGGTCTCAGGCCCGGGGACGTGATCACGTCCGTGAACGGCGTTCCGGTCACGCAGTGGTACGAGATGGTCGAGCAGATACGAGTCCGGCCGGGCATGGAGACCACGTTGTCCTGGTCCCGGAACGGCCAGACCCACCAGGTGAGCATCATACCCAATACGGCCCAGGACCTGGACCGTGAGACCGGAGACGTCATCGACATCGGCCAGATCGGCATCACCCAGCAGGACCACATCAAACGCAGTCCGATCGGGATCGTCACCTCCGCGGGACTGGCGGGCACGCAATTGGTGGCCGTCACCTTCACCATCGTCGACTTCGTGGGGAAACTGGTCATGGGGCAGGTGTCCACCGACTCGGTGGGCGGCCCCATCGCCATTGCCCAGATGGCGGGAGACAGCGCCCGGCAGGGTGTGAGCAGCCTCTTCAGTTTCATGGCCTTTCTGAGCATCAACCTCGCCATCCTGAACCTCCTGCCCATACCCGCGCTGGACGGCGGCCAGCTGCTCATCCTGGGCGTCGAGAAGATCATCCGGCGTCCGCTTTCCCTGAAGTACCGGATGGTATGGCAGCAGACGGGAATGGCCCTTCTGCTGGTGCTGATGGTGTTCGTGGTATTCAACGATGTCACCCGGATCTTCAGGTAGTTCCACGGCGAAGGGAGGAAACATGCCGGTCGGGAGAAGTCTCGGCGCCGCCGGTCGTACCTGGTACGTCCTCGCCGTCACCGTGATGCTGGCCGCCGTCTGTCCCCCGGAGCACGCACTCGGACAGGTGGACCGGGCCAGGGCCCTGGAACATTTCGCGGAGGGCGGCCTTCACGAAGCCAGGAACGATCCGGCCAACGCGATCAAATCCTATTTACAGGCGCTTGAATGCGATTCCACCTCGGCGGAAATCCACACCGCCCTCGCCCGGGTCTACTACCGCGTGACGGAGCGCGACAAGGCGCAGCAACACGCCAGGACGGCGGTGGAACTCGATTCGACGGCCACGGAGTCCTGGTTCGTGCTGGGCAGGTACCACGCCGAGCTGGGCAGGTACCTGCCGGCCCGGACCGCTTTCGAACGGGTCGTCACACTGGAACCGGGCCACATCGAGGCCCATATCGCCCTTTCCCAGTTAGCGAGCCGGTTGAACGACCCGGACGCCGCGCTGAGGGAACTGGAAACGGTGAGCCGCCTGGCGCCGCGCAATCCCGAATTCCACTTCAAACTGGCCGACGTCTACAAGCAGAGAGGGATGTACGACAAGGCGGTCATCGCGCTGCAGAAGGTGCTCGACGACTATCCCGACTCGATCCCCGCGCGGGTGGGCCTGACGGAGATCTATGAGCAGAGGCGGCAGTGGGACCGGGCTGTCGTCATGTACCGTGAGATCATTGCGCTGGGTCCCGACCGGGAAGCGGCCCTGCGGCACCGGCTTGCGCGCCTCCTGATGTTCCTCGGCCGGCCGGGCGAAGCGGTGGAGGAGTACCGGGTGCTGTTGGAGCACAACCGGACCTCCCCGGCCCTGTGGGCGGAACTGGGGGAGGCCTACCAGGACCTCGGCCAGGCGGAGCAGGCGCTCTCCACCCTGGAGGAGGGCCTCGAACTGCACCCCGGCTCGGCGGAGCTCCATGGCGCCCTGGGCGACGTGCTGCTCGACCAGGACAAGCCGGCGGAAGCCGTGGTGCCGCTGCGGAAGGCGATCTCCCTGGACGAGCGCGAAGTGAGATTCCGGATCGGCCTGGGGATGGCCTATCGCGCCACCGGACGTACTGAACAGGCCGTAGACGCGCTGAACGAGGGCCTGGGCGTCCTGGGAGACCACCCAGACCTCTACCTGAACCTGGGCTTCGTCTACCAGGAAGCCGGCGCATATCCCCTCGCCGTCTCCGCGTACCGGTCGGCCATCGCCGCGGACCCCGCCCACGGCCGCAGCTGGATTTCGCTGGGATACGCCCTCATGGAACAGGGACAGACGCAGGAGGGCATCGCCGCGTTGCATGAAGGTGTGGAACAATTGCCGGACGACGTTACCCTGCGGTTGAACCTGGCGAACGTCTACCTGGAAAACGGGATGTACAACCAGGCCATCGACCAGTCGCAGAAGAGCATCGGCATCAACCGCCATGATCCGCGCGGGTGGATCAGCCTGAGCCTGGCCTATCTCCGCCAGGACCAGTTCGCACAGGCCGAACGCGTGCTCACCCAGGCCCTGTCGATCCTGCCCGATATGCCCGAGTTCTACTTGTACCTGGGCGTGAGTTTCATGTCCCGGGAGGAGTTCGACCAGGCCGGCGCGCACTTCCGCAAGGTCGTGGAGCTCAACCCGCAGGACGGAAGAGGGTGGGTGAATCTCGGCCTTTCCCATCTGCGCCAGGAGGATTACGAGACCGGCATTCAGGCCCTTCGTGACGGGCTGGAAGAAGCGCCCGGGAACCCCGACCTGTGGTTCTACCTGGGTTATGCCCATACCGAGCAGGAGGATTACGAAGAAGCCATCGCGATCACGAAAGAAGCGGTCGAGCGGTTCAACGACCACCACCGCCTCCATTTCCTGCTGGCGCAGAACTACGACCAGTCGGGCCAGTTCGAGAAAGCCGTGGCTACCTTCGAGACCGCCCTTGAAATCGATCCCGAAGACATCTACACGCTGAACTACCTGGGTTACATCCTGGCCGACCGGGGCCTGCGGCTCGAAGAAGCCAAGGTAATGATCGAAAAAGCCCTCGAGAAAAGCCCGGAGAACGGCGCGTTCCTCGACAGCCTGGGGTGGGTGTACTACCGGCTGGGCGACTACCGGAAAGCGCGGCAGTACGTGGAAAAGGCCCTGCAATACGAAGACACGAGCGCCACGGTGCACGACCATCTCGGGGACATCTACAGCCGGCTCGGCATGCACCGAAGCGCCGAACGTTACTGGCAGCGCGCCCTCGAAATGGAAGACATAACCCCCGAGGAATCCGAAGAGATCCAGCAGAAGCTCCAAGATGCCAGATAACACGTCCGGCCGGTACGGTCGGTACGGCCGGCACGGGCGGCACGGGCGGCACCGGCGGTCCGGCCGGTCCTGGATACTCGCCTGCCTCGGTCTCCTGCTGCTGTCCTGCCGTCCGCCGCCGCCAGCTCCGCCACACCTGCCGGTCGAACTGCTTCTCCAGGAGATCGATGCGTCCTCCAGGCGCCTCCAGGATTTCAGGGGCAGCGCGGGCGTGGAGACTTCCTTCGCGGGCCAACGTGGCCGCGCGTCCCTCCGCATCCGGTATCTCAGCCCGGCGCGATTCCGTATCGACGTGCACGGCGCCCTGTTCGAGATCCTCGCCGTCGTCCTGATCCACGACCTCCGCGTGCGGTTGTACATGCCCCGGGAGAACAAGGTGTTCGAAGGTAAGCTCGAGGCGCGCGAGGCTTTCATCCCCGGACTCGACCTGACGCTGGACGACGTGCACGCCGCCGTGACCGGGACCATAGCGCCCGGCAGGTACCGGGGACTGCCCGTCGCCGACTACCGCCGCGAAGGAAACACGTCGGTAGTCACGCTTGGGGGCGATGGCGGCCGGAGGACGCTGTGGATCGACATGGGCAGGATGACGGTCACGCGCGAGGTGTCGGAATCGCCCGCTAACCAGGGGTCCGTCACCAGGTCAATCACCAGGACTTTCGAACGCTTTCGAAACCGGAACGGCGTCTGGAGACCGGAGAAGGTCCGCATCACCCGGGACGGACCCCGTGCGGGGACGTTCGAACTGACCTACCGGACCCAGTCGATCAACCGCGGGCTGCGGCCGTCCGACATCGCGGTGCGTCTACCCGAAACCGTCGTCCGCCGTCCCCTGGAAGAGGCGGGAACGGTCTTCGAAACCGTGGACAGGGCACCGTCACCGGGCACGTCTGATTCCCGACAAATCCCTTGACAGCCGTTTGGTATCCCGTCTATATTGCCTGCTCCATTCGTCGGTGATGGTGGGCATAGCTCAGTTGGTTAGAGCGCTAGACTGTGGCTCTGGAGGTCGCGGGTTCGAATCCCGTTGCCCACCCTTCAAATCAGGACGCTTTCTACCCGACCGGATCGGTTCCACAGCGCGCCAGAGTTTCGACGGTCGCACGCCAAAGTTCCGGCGGTGAACCGGTTGCCGCGTAACGGCCTATGAAGCAGGCAAAGGAGACCAGCCGGATCTTATGGTGAACGCTACGGACCTGCGCACCGGTATGACCATAAGGATCGATGGATCCATTTACTTCATCACGGGCTGCGAACACATCAAGCCGGGCAAGGGAACGGCCTTCTCACGCACCCGCCTGAAGCATATCCACACCGGGGCCGTGATCGAGAAGACCTACAAGGCCTCGGACAAACTGGAAGACGTGCGGGTGGAACGGCGCAAGTTCCAGTTCCAGTACACCGACGGCGACATGTACTACATGATGGATCTGGAGACTTACGAACAGGTTCCGGTAGGCGCGTCGATCATCGGCGACAACAAGGATTACATCAAGGACAGCATGACGCTCGAACTGCTCACCGCGGACCAGGGTGTCGTGGGCATCGAAATGCCGAATTTCATCGAGCTGGAAGTGACGCAGACCGATCCGGGTATCCGCGGCGACACCGCGACGGGAGGCACCAAGCCGGCCACGCTCGAAAGCGGCGCCGTGGTGCAGGTCCCGCTGTTCATCAACCCCGGCGACGTGCTGCGCATCGATACGCGGTCCCGCGAATACGTAGAGCGGGTGTAGCCGCCCTTCCGAGGAGCCTGACATGGGAATCGATGAGGTGCTCAAGCTGATCGAATCGCTGCGGGATACGGACATCCAGGAAGTCGAGGTGGCCGAGGGCGACCGGAAGATCCGGATCGTGCGCATGACGCCCGGCGCGTCCGCGGCCGCCGTCCCCGCACCCGCAGCGGATACGCACGCGCAGGCCGCCGCGCCACCCGCGGAACACGTGCGGCAGGACGATGGCCGGGCAGACTCCGCGGACAGCACCTACGTCGAGGTGACCTCGCCCATGGTGGGTACCTTCTACCGGTCACCCGAGCCCGACGCCGACCCCTTCGTTCAGGAGCAGGACCGGATCAGCACCGGCCAGCAGCTGTGCATCATCGAAGCCATGAAGCTGATGAACCCCATCCAGTCCGAACTGAACGGGCGGGTGATGGCCATCCTGGTGGAAGACGCCCAGCCCGTCGAGTACGGCCAACCGTTGTTTCTGATCGAACCGGCATAGGAAGCGATGTTCCAGAAGATCCTCATCGCCAACCGCGGCGAGATCGCCCTGCGCGTTATCCGCTCGTGCAAAGAATTGAACATCGCGACGCTGGCCGTCCACTCCGAAACGGACCAGGACTCCCTCCATGTCCGCTTCGCCGACGAGGCGGTCTGCATCGGCAGCAACGCGCCGAACGACAGCTACCTGAACATACCCCGCATCATCAGCGCGGCGGAAATCATGAACGCCGACGCCGTGCATCCCGGATACGGGTTCCTCTCCGAAAACCCCCACTTCGCCGAGGTCTGCGAATCCTGCGACATCGCCTTCATCGGCCCGCCGTCCAGGGCCATCCGCCTCATGGGCGACAAGGCCGAAGCGCGAAAGACGGTGGCGGCGTCCGACGTCCCCACCATTCCGGGCACGGAAGACGTCGTCGAAGACGAGGACGCCGCGGTCGAGGCTTCCCGGGAGATCGGGTTTCCCCTGGTGATCAAGGCCTCCGCCGGAGGCGGCGGGCGGGGTATCCGCATCGTCCGCGACGAGGGCGAGTTGCGCGAAGCCTTCCGCCTGGCTTCACGGGAGGCCCAGAACGCCTTCAACAACCCCGCGCTGTACCTGGAAAGGTATATTGAAAAAGCCCGGCATATCGAGGTGCAGGTCCTGGGTGACCGCCACGGCCAGGTCGTCCACT
The DNA here is from genome assembly GCA_009838645.1 of Gemmatimonadota bacterium. Taxonomy (NCBI): domain Bacteria; kingdom Pseudomonadati; phylum Gemmatimonadota; species Gemmatimonadota bacterium. The sequence continues at coordinate 228,478 of VXRC01000017.1, forward strand.
TAGGCGAGCGGGACTGTTCGATCCAGCGGCGCCGGCAGAAGCTCATCGAAGAGTCGCCGTCCCCCTTCGTCGACGACGAACTACGTGCCGGGCTGGGAGAGGCCGCCCTGCGCGCGGCGCGGGCGATCGACTACGAAAATGCGGGAACCGTCGAGTTCCTCGTGACCGAGGACCGCCAGTTCTACTTCATGGAGATGAACACGCGCATCCAGGTGGAACACCCCGTGACGGAAATGGTCGTTTCACAGGACCTCGTAAAGGAACAGATCCGCGTCGCCGCCGGCCATCCCCTGGGTTTCGCGCAGGAAGACGTGCAAATGCGGGGACACGCCATCGAGTGCCGGATCAACGCCGAGGACCCGGACCGGAACTTCATGCCCTCCACGGGCGAGATCACGAGTTTCCACACGCCGGGCGGTTACGGAGTGCGGGTGGACAGCCACGTGTACGCCCAGTACGTCGTCACGCCCTTCTACGACTCCATGCTGGCGAAGCTGATCGTCTGGGGAAAGGACCGGGAGGAGGCAATGACGCGGACCGAGCGGGCCCTGGAGGAGTTTATCGTCGAAGGCATCAACACGACGATTCCGTTCCACCAGTTCATGTTGAGGCACCCGACCTTCCGTTCCGGACAAGCCGATACGGACTTCGTTGAATCCCTGAGTTCCCTGAGCTGACAAAATGACCGGTGACGGCCCGCATCGGGTCCGGGCGCCGGAGAAAGGAACGCATGAACACGCCCTCAGATCTCCGCTATTCTTCCGAACACGAGTGGGTGCGCCTGGAGGGCGACATCGCCACCGTCGGCATCACGGACTTCGCACAGTCCGAACTCGGCGACATCGTCTTCGTGGAACTGCCTTCGGAAGGCGACCCGGTGGCCGAGATGGGCGTCTTCGGGGCGGTGGAAGCCGTGAAGACCGTGTCGGACCTCTACAGTCCAATGGGCGGAACGGTGACGGAGGTCAACGACGACCTGGAAGACAACCCCGAGGCGGTCAACCAGGACCCCTACGGCGACGGATGGATGATCAGGCTGAAAGTCGATGACGCGGGCGCCTTCACCAGCCTGATGACCGCCGCGGACTACCGTTCCTTCGTCGGCGTCTGAGAGGCCGCGGGCGAACAGTACTTTTTCGGCCTGATGACCGCCCGCCGACCACCGATCCTTCGCCGGCGCCTGAGAGGCCGGCCCCCGCGGAGAATCCATGACTTACATCCCCAACACCGACGCCGACCGGCAGGCCATGATGGCAGTCATCGGCATCGAGTCGGTCGAAGAACTGCTGTCCGTCATCCCCGACGACGTCCGGCTGGACGGACCTTTGGACCTCCCGCCCGCCCTGTCGGAACTCGAACTCCACGATACGATGGGCGAGATGTCCGCCCGCAACGGTTCGGCCGACCGGATGGCGTCCTTCGTGGGTGGCGGCATGTACGATCACTTCGTGCCCAGCGCCATAGGCCACCTGGCCGGCCGATCGGAATTCCTGACCTGCTACACGCCCTACCAGCCGGAAGTGAGCCAGGGCACGCTCCAGGGCATCTACGAGTTCCAGACGATGATCTGCGAACTTACGGGTCTGGAGGTGGCCAACGCCTCCATGTACGACGGCGCTTCGGCGACGGCGGAAGCGGCCATGCTGGCCCGGTCGGCCACGGGGCGCGACCGCGTGATCCTGGCGGGTAGCGTGCACCCCCATTACGTCGAGACGGTCCGTACCTACGCCCACGGGCCGGGCATCGAAGTGGAGACGCTTCCCTGCCCGAACGGCGCGCTGGATCCCGGCCAACTGGAGTCGGCCCTGACCGATGATACGGCCTGCGTGATCGTCCAGCATCCCAATTTCTACGGCTGCCTGGAATCCATGAGCGAACTGGAACGGGTCGTGCACGGCGCGGGCGCCCTCCTGGTCATGGCCGTGGACCCGATCTCCCTCGGGGTCATCGAGTCTCCTGGCGCCTACGGCGCGGACATCGCCGTGGGAGAGGGGCAGTCCATGGGCAACCAGGTGAGTTACGGCGGACCGGCCCTGGGTTTCTTCGCGGCGCGGGACCGCTTCGTCCGGCGCATGCCCGGCCGCATCGCGGGACAAACCATCGACCAGGAGAACCGACGGGGGTTCGTCCTGACGCTGCAGGCCCGCGAACAGCATATCCGGCGGGACAAGGCGACGTCGAACATCTGCACCAGCCAGCAGCTCAACGCCCTGATGGCGACCATCTACCTGTCGTTGATCGGGAAAGAGGGATTGAAGCAGGTGGCGGAACTGTGCCTCCACAAAAGCCACTACGCGGCAGCGCGCATCGCGGACCTGCCAGGCTATGAACTCGCCTTCGACCGGTCGTTCTTCAAGGAATTCGTGGTGCGGACGCCGGCACCGCCCGACAAGATTGTGACCCGGCTCGCGGACGACGGGTTGCTGGCCGGCATCGACCTGGGACGCTTCCCGTCACTGGAAATCGAAGACGGCCTGCTGATCGCCGTGACGGAGCGGAGGACGCGCGCCCAGATCGACCGGCTGGTCGAAGCGCTGGCGCGATTCAGTTGAGTTTCGCAGGCTGCGGGCGGCCTGGGCGGCTCAGGTCGACCCACGAGCGCAGAACCGCCGTACACGAAGCAGATGCATCCTGAGAGGTAACAGTTTGTCGGAACCGCTTATATTTGAACTGAGCTCTCCCGGACGCAGAGGGGTTGCGCTGCCCGCGCCGGACGTGCCCGTCAAGCCGGTAGCGTCCTACCTGCCCGCAGCGGACCTCCGCGGCACGCCGCCCGAGCTGCCCGAAGTCAGCGAGGTCGACGTCGTCCGCCACTATACCCGGCTGTCCACCCTGAACTATCATCCGGACCGGGCCATGTATCCCCTGGGTTCGTGCACCATCAAGCACAACCCGAAGGTCAACGAGGACATGGCAGCCCTGCCCGGATTCGCGCGACTGCACCCCATGCAGCAGGACGAGACCTGCCAGGGCGGTCTTCAGTTGATGTACGAACTCTCGAGGGACCTCGCGGAGATCGCCGGACTGGAAGGGGTCACGCTGCAGCCCGCGGCCGGGGCCCACGGCGAACTGACCGGACTGATGATCATGCGGGCCTATCACGAGGCGCGCGGACACGCCCGGCGCAAGGTCATCATCCCCGATTCAGCCCACGGTACCAACCCGGCCAGCGTCACCCTGGTGGGCTACGAGACGGTGCAGATCCCGACCAATGCCCACGGGCTCGTGGACACCGGTCAATTGGCGGAGCTGATCGACGGGGAGACGGCCGCCTTCATGCTCACCAATCCGAACACGCTGGGGCTCTTCGAATCGGAGATACGCACCATCGCGGACATCGTCCACGACGCCGGGGCGCTGCTCTACATGGACGGGGCGAACCTCAACGCGGTCCTCGGCATAACCCGGCCCGGCGACATGGGCTTCGACGTCGTCCACTTCAACCTGCACAAGACCTTTTCCACGCCCCACGGGGGCGGCGGACCGGGAGCGGGACCCGTGGGCGTGCGGAGCGACCTGGTCCGGTTCCTGCCGACACCCGTGCCGGTGAAGGACGGCGACGGGTACCGGTTCGACTACGACCGGCCGGATTCCATCGGCCGCGTCCGCGGCTTCGGCGGCAGCTTTGGCATGATGGTCCGGGCCTACGCCTATATCCGGGCCAACGGTCCCCACGGCCTGCGCCAGGTGAGCGAGAACGCCATCCTGAACGCCAACTACATCATGCGGCGCCTGGAGAAATACTACCCCCGCACCGTCCTCGTCCACGGCGCGCAGAAGGAGACGCCGATACCCGCCGAAGTGCCCTGCCAGCACGAGTTCGTGGCCTCCGGCACCCGGTTCCGCGCGCACGGCGTCCGGATGCTGGACATCGCCAAGCGCCTGCTCGACTACGGTTTCTACGCGCCGACGATCTACTTCCCGCTCATCGTGCCTGAGGCGGCCATGGTCGAACCCACCGAAACCGAGAGCAGGGAGTCCATCGACCGGTTCATCGACGCCATGGCGGCCATCGCCGAGGAAGTGGAAAACGACCCGGAACTGGTCCGGAACGCCCCGCACACCACGCCGGTCGGCCGCCTCGACGAGGCGCGCGCCGCCCATCCGAAGACCCTGAACCTGCGGTACCGGAAGCCGCTAGCGGAGTAGCGCCGATCGGGATCGGCGAGTGCCCATCGACGGTGGCAACGCCGGTCGCATCCTCAGTCCCGGCGGCGGCACCAGAACCGTGCGTATCCTCAGTCCCGGCGGCGCCATCGCCGGACGCATCCTCAGCCGGCCATCATCCGGTCGTAGGCCGCTTTCGCCGCGGCGGATATCTCCACCGGGTCCTTCTCCCAGTATTCCTCCCGGAAGATCTCGACCGACAGCGCGCCCGCATAGCCTTTCTCACGCAACACGCCCATCATTTCCTTAAGGGGAAGCACGCCTTCACCCATGTAGACACGATGCTGGTCGGTCAGGTCGGCCGGCGGCAGGTCCTCGCAGTCGTCTACGTGGACGATCAGCAGCAATTCAGTGGGAATCGCCCGAATGTCGTCGAGCGGGACGCCCGATTTGTAGTAGTGGAAGAAGTCCACCATCAGCCCCAGGCTGCCGTGCCCGGCCCGTTCGATCACTTCCAGGGCCTCGCGGGGTCCGGGGATGAAGGGATGTCGCCCAAGGGGTTCGATGGCGATCTTCACGCCGTAGGCGGCGGTCCGTTCGGCATAGGCACGGGCCGTGGCGGCCATGGTGTCGTACGCCAGGTCTCTGTTCATGCCGTCCGGCGGCGCGTCGGCGCAGACGAGGAGGACGGGGCAGTCGATCGCCGCGGCCACCTCCGCCGCACGTTCGACGGCCTTGAGCTGTTCCCGGTTGTCGGAGAACCCGATCAGCCCGTAGGGACACAGCGAGGCCACGCGAAGCCCGTAGCCATCCAGGAGTGCCTTCAACTCGCCGGCATCGTGGGTTTCCAGGTAGGCATCGAGTTTCCTGGACCAGATCTCCACGGCGTCGAAACCCGCCCTCGACGCAGCTTCCAGGTCCTGCTCGAGCGTATAGGGCATGGTCGTGGCGCCGTTGATGCATGAATACATGACTGAATGCTCCTTGGGTGGCTATGCCTTGAATCAGAGTGACACGGAGAACAGATTTGCGCGGCTCATGTGGATAACCACGGAAACGGGTTTTCCGCGAAAGGCCGCCAGGTCGCTCTTTCCCTTCCACGTCACCACGCCGGACAGATCGTCCCCGGACAGGGGATCGCCCTCGGCCAGGGAATAGCCCTCGTAGGACTGTTGCGGGCGCACCAGGGCATAGGGCGTCTGGGGCTGGACCAGTCCCGCCCGGATCCATCCGCCGGGTTCCGTCCGGTAGTTGAGCCTGAGTTCCCGTCCCTGGCATGGGGTGCCGATCATGGCGGTATTGTTCAGGGTGAACCGGGCCTCACCGGGCGCTTCGAGCGCCACGAGACGATCCCGCTCCCAGGTGGCCCACCGGTATTCGAAGGAACGCATGATCGCATCGCGGTCGCATCCCGGATAGCGGCGGATGTCGTGACTGACCGGTGTGCCGCAGTACAAGAGACCCCATTTCTTGTCGTCGAGGGCCACCAGGTTGGGTTTGGCATACACGGCCATGTACGGCTGGCCGCCCTGGTCCCGCCCGATAATCGGCCTGCGTTCCGGACGGCTCCACAGGTCGCCGTCCCGGCTCGTGGCCAGATGGATGTCCAGCGAGGCACTCATGCGGTGATAGAACGAGGGAAACATCAGGTGCAGCCCGGTGCCTGGATAACGGCAGTAACAGCTGTCGTAGACATCGTCGTCGATCGCATCGAGGGTATCGGCCATGAAGACGAACCGGGGCGGCGGCCAGCCGCCGAAGTCCGGGCCGCCCGTCTTGACGACCGCCCGGCGGTCGTCCTGCCGGCCGCGCAGATAGACCGCGTACTCCCCCCTTTCCGCGTCGTAGGCCGCGATGTTCTGGGTGTCGAGATGGGCCCTGCCGAGATGCAGCAGCGGAGCATCCTTCACCCGCCACGACAGGCCGTCGGCGGAAATAGCGCCCGTGACGTAGGGGTGCCACAGCTCGAGCCTTTCCGCGATCTCCTCGTTGCCGCAGCCCCGGTCCACCATGGCCGTGACCAGGTCGTCGAAGAAGTCTCCTTCGTGCACGTCGTCGCGGAGTACGCCGTCCACGGTGATTTCTGAAACCGTGGTGATGCCCTTGTACCGCTCCGACGGCGGTGCCGACGAATCGACGAATATGGAGTGGAAATCGAAAAAGGAAGCCGGGTGCAGCAGATTGTTGGATCGGGCGCCTCCGTATTCCTGCAACCCGAGGTTGGGACGCTTCCAGTCAAACCCGTCGGCGCTTTCCGCATAGGCAATATAGGGATGGCCGTCGTCGCCGGCCGTTTTGTACCACATCCTCAGGGCATCGCCTTCCCGGATGACGCAGAACGGCATCATCACGGTGGACTCCCACGGTCGGTCGGATCGAATGAACGGTTCCGAAACTTCGGCCGGTTGTACCCTCAGGCGCAGTTCGCCCGTCGGAGGATCCTGGGACACGCCCAGCTCATCCGGTCCTGCACCCGTGTGTCCGGGCCAGATGCCGTACCAGTCCAGGAAGGGCCTTGGCGTTGGGTTTTCATCGACCATTCGGCTTTGCCCTTGCTATCGTGCTTCAATGCGTGTTTCAATGCGTGCCAGGAACGGGCAACGGGAACGGGCAAAGGGCATCGGGCCCTCGCGTCACCAGCCGTGTATCGCATGGCCGTTTCCGGGAAACCAGATCACATCCACGACATAGGACAGCAGGACGCCCAGCGCGTAGGCCGAAATCACGCCGATGACGAAAGGCTGGCCCCGCCGGTAGAGCGACTCGCCGCCCATCCTCAATATGATCACCTTCACGAGCCAAACCAGCAGAATCGCGACGACGCTCTTGCGGACGCCGCCGATCCTGGCGACGGCGAATCCCACCGGGTGCAGCGGCCACCAGGGCCACCGGTGGTGCGCCGCGACCAGGAGGAGACCGGCCAGGGCACCGGCGCCGAAGGAGAACCGCTCCAGGGGCGAGAGGACCTGCGCGTTGCGGATCCACATCTCCAGTCCGTCCCATACCCCCCGGGCGCCGGCCACGAAGGCGGGTTCGGTAAAATCGAAGGCGCCGCCGTCGTACGCGAGATGGAGCGTATATACGACGGAGGTCAGGAACGTCAGCACCAGGGTAGCCGCGATCGCCAGGTACACCCCCTTGGCCCACCCCCCCCGGCGGGCCCCCCCCATTGGCGCCTGGGGCATGGGGGCCAGGGCCAGGGGGGGCCCGGTGGGGCCCGGGG
>VXRC01000018.1 GCA_009838645.1 Gemmatimonadota bacterium
GTTTTACTCTGTGTATTCTGCCTGAAATTTGTTTGTGAATTGTGCAACAATACTGACACACGATTAATTGTGGCAACATATTCATGGGCATTCCTCCATGTAAATGAAGCGGCCGTCGGCCGTGCCATTGAAGGATAGTGATCAAAAGCCCCGGACCCTTTCGAAACGGCCGGGGCTTCTTGTTGGGAGTCAACGCAGACGATAGTCGATTTCAGACAGGAAGCGAGGGCTGCGGACGTGGATCGGCCAATGAGTAAAGACGAGTACGTGCGCGTGCTGCAGAAGTACCAGGATCAAGCAGCGAAACGGTAAAGGTATACTGGGTAAAAGACCTCCATATCCACTCCACCCCGCCGGCAGGAACAGAAGAGAACGCCTTTCCCCTTTATAGATATAGATATCCACACGTTATACACACCTGATTCACTTTCCTCGCCGTAAGTTATCCACATGATATGCACAGGATGGCCGCAAGCCGCTATCACGGCCTGAACTGGTCGGCCAGCTTCTCCGCCCAGGACCTGTTCGCGTCGATCGTTCGACCGGCGTTGTGCGGCGTGTGCACGACGTTGTGGCGCCCGAGCAGCGGATCGCCGAGGGGCAGGGGTTCTATGTCCCACACGTCCGCCGCCAGGCTCAGTTCGTCAGCCAGGACCCGCCGGCGAATCGCTTCCATGTCGCAGATCAGGGCCCGAGTCACCAGCACCACGAGGCACCCGCGGGGCAGCGCGTCGATGTGTCCACCCCCGACCAGGCCGTGCGTGGATTCGGTGAGAGGCACCATGGGCGCGAACACCTCCGCATCCAAGACCAGGTGATCCAGGTGGTAGATCCGGCGCGCGCCGGCGCGGTGAAAGCCCGGTTCGGTGGCGTAGGGGTCCCATGCCGCCACGTCGGCCCCCAGCATGGACGCGAAGCTTGCGTACCGGCTGGCGATGTTGCCGGCCCCCACGATCCGCACCCGCTTGCCGGCCAGCGTGCCGTTTGCGAAGGCGGGATCGTCGCCGAACTGCTGGCCCCTCTCCCCGGGCATGCCCAGGCCTCCGGGCGGCTCGTAGTCCCAGGGCGCCTGTCCGCCGATGATCTCCCGGTGCAACTGGGGAATCCGCCGCAAACCGCACAGCGTAAGCGCCAGCCCGAATTCCGCCACGGACTGCGACCAGAACCCCTCGCTCGGATGGTCGTAAACGGCGACGCCGGCTCCGGCCAGGTACGCGCCGCATGCCTCGTCCAGCCCCCGGCCGCAGGCGGCCTGGAAAGTCGCTTCCTCCAGCGCACCGAACTTCCTGAGACATTCGACGGTCACCGGCATGCCGAGGGTGGCCAGCCGCGTCACGTTTCCCGCAAGGTCCGCATGTCCCGCGTCCGCCACCGCCTCGCCCAGGGGCCGGTCGTCCCCGTGCGCCGGGCGTATCAGTTCGGCATCGGGCCAGAGGGTATGGAAATGGGCCGCGGCAAAGGGCCATACCCCGTCGTATGCTGGATGAACGACGATCAGATCGCCCATGTGGATATCCCTCCGAGGTGAGAAAAACAAAATAAGACACGAGAAAGCGAAAATTGCGGGCGACTAATCTTATATAGCGGGCATACATCGAGTCGGCAATGGCAAGAGAACGACCACCATGGTAATCCTTGTACAATCCACAACGGAGGCTTAAATTGAACAAACCACAAGTACTGGATCACTCCGAAGATTTCGATCAAAGGATTTCGGCCCTGGAGTCGGACATGGACGCGATCAAAACAAACTACGAGGGTCTGGTCGGCACGTTGCAAAAATCGTTTGCCAAGGTCGAAGAGGATATTCAGGGTATCCGGGATTTGATCGCAAAGGTAATCGCCCATACCAATGAACGATTCAGATCTGTGGACGACAAGATACAATCCCTGGATGGCAAGATACAATCCCTGGATACCAGGATACAGTCCACCCAGGTCACATTGACAGGCCAGATACAATCCTTGAACGACAAGATGGATGACAGGATACAGTCCCTGGATGACAAAATACACTCCACACGCGACGATCTGGAAAAGAGCTTCAGGAATGATCTGCGTGATTTCCGCAGGGAAATCAAGGAGGATGTAAGAGAAATCAAAGAGGATGTTAAAGAGGATGTAAGGAACAGCGTAAACGGGTTGCGGTGGACCGTTGGAATCATCGTTGCCCTTGCCGTAGCGGTGATGAAACTGTTGCCGTAAGCGATTTGCGAATTTCGTCTCGGGTGTTGCCCGGTCGATCCGGGCTCGCCCGGTCAATCCGGGTTCGCCCGCTTTCTCAGATGCGACATGAAATGATGCGTGACCTATGCATACTTGCGGGAAGATGGCTTGCCTTCGCCCTGCTTACCCTGACGCTGTCCGGATCAGTCTTCGCACAGCCCATAGAACAGATGCGATCCGACCACTTGTTGAAAGTAGATCTGCTCTACATAGGCGCCCATCCCGATGATGAAAGCGGGGTCACGGCCACATTCGCGCGCGAGGTCCTCGACGGCGGCGCGAAGGCGGGCATCGTGCTCATCACGCGCGGCGAAGGCGGCGGCAACGCCATCGGCCGGGAGCTCGGACCTTCGCTGGGCATCCTCCGCGAGGCCGAGATCCGCCGGTCCGCCGCGGAGTATGGGGTGGACCTGGTCTACTTCCTGGACAAGACCGATTTCTTCTACACGCTGAGCGATCAGGCCACTTACGACGTGTGGGGTTACGAAGACACACTGGGCAGGGTCGTGCGGATGGTCCGCCTGCTCCGTCCGGAAGTCATCGTGACCATGTGGCCCGGCCCGGGTACCCACGGCCATCACCAGGTGGCGGCCCGCCTCGCCACGGAAGCCTTCACCGCCGCGGCGGACCCCGAACAGTTTCAGGCGCAGATCGAGGAAGAGTATCTGCGTACATGGCAGCCGGTGAAACTGTACTACAATTCCCGGCGGTTGGGTGCCATATTCATACCTGCGGGCGACATCTCGCCCAGCCGTTTCCTGAGCTACGCGGAGATCAAGTCCCTGGCCCTGCGCAACTTCCGTTCGCAGGGTTTCGACCGCAGGGCTACGGTTCCGCCTCGCAGCGCGGGAGCAGAGGCGTTCATGCTGGTCAAGACCCTCGTACCGCCTTCGCCGAAAGGCCTCAAGACCCTCCTCGGCGGCCTGGAGGGGCCGCGAGATACAGGCATCGTCCTGGGTCCGCCGCCTTCGACGGAACCGCTGTCCATCGGCATGGTGCCCCGTTCGGACATCGTCCGCTACCGCCGCTGGGCCGAAGCACACCAGGTATCGTGGGTCGCTGACCTGTTGCCTGCCGCGCTGTCTATCGGATCGGGCATGACCGGTACCCTGGAGGCGAAGGTCGTCAGCCGGACCCCCGAAGGCGCTTCGGGCCGGGTAAGGCTCGATCTTCCCGAGGGGTGGGCGAACGGTTCCCTGGAGGCGGACTACGAGTTACCGGCCCGCGGCGAGACGACGGTCTCCTTCACCGTGACCGTGCCGGATGATGTGACGCAGGGCAGCTACCCGGTGCGGCTGTCGGCCGACCCGGCAGACGGTTCGAGTCCGGCCGGCCAGACCGTTGGCGGCAACGGCATGATCGACGTGCTGCCAGTCATGGATCTCGCACCCGCGGCCGGTCCCATGGAGATCGACGGCGACCTTGCCGACTGGGCGGGGATCGAGCCCCATGCCATCCCGTCGGACCACATCTGGTCGGGTTCGCTACCGGGCGGCGACGACGACTGCAGCGCGGTGTTCCGCGCAGCCTACGACCAGGCGAACCTGTACGTCGCCGTGGACGTGCGGGACGACGCGGTGGTCTGCAATATCGCACCGGACGACATCAAGGGCCATTGGCGGTCCGATGCCGTGGAGATCTGCGTCGATCCCTCCGGCCGGAGCGACAATACGCTGACGGTCTTCAAGGCGGGCATCTTTCCCGGCACCACGGCGGGACGCGAACCCAGGGCGGCAAGGGACGCCGACGCGCGGCAGGGCGTGATCGAGAAGACGGCGCCGGGCATGCGGGTGGCATCCAGGTTCACCGGAACCGGCTACGTAATCGAGACCGCCATCTCCTGGGCTGACATGCCCGGCGGTGCGGCGCCGCAGGCAGGCGAGACCATCGGGTTCAACGTGGTGATCTACGACGGCGACGAGACCGACGCCGGTCCTGGGGCCAACATCGGCAAGGCCCGGCTGGCCTGGTCCTACCGACCGTCCGCTCAGGCCCTGCCCTACTACTACGGCCGGGCCGTGGTCCGTTAGGCCGCCCACCCACCAACAGAAAAGGGAATCGCATTGAACCGCGACGACGCGATCGCATTGCTGTACGAGCATACCAAGACGGACAGCCTGAGGAAGCACGCCCTGGGCGTGGAGGCCGCCATGCGCCACTACGCCGGGAAGTACGGCGAGGACGAGGAGAAATGGGGCATCGTGGGCCTGTTGCACGACTTCGACTACGAGGCTACTCCCGACCCCAAGGACCATCCCATGCGCGGGGCGAAAATCCTGGAGGAGCAGGGCTATCCCGAGGACGTCATCTACGCCATCAAGTCCCACGCCACCTACCTCGGCCTCGAACGGCGCAGCCTGATGGACAAGACGCTCTTCGCCGTGGATGAACTCGTGGGCTTCATCACCGCCGTCGCCCTCGTGCGTCCCTCCGGAAGCGTGCACGAGGTGAAGGTGAAATCCGTACGCAAGAAGATGAAGGCCATCGCCTTCGCCCGCGCCGTTTCCCGCGAGGACATCGTCGAAGGGGCCGAAAGCCTCGGGCTCGATCTGGGCGATCACATCGCCAACGTCATCGAGGCCATGCAGGGCGAAGCCGCCGCGCTGGGCCTCGCCGGATCCTAGCCGGCTTCTGGCCGGATCCTATCCTGCTCGTGGCCGGCTCCTGCCACTCCGACGGCACTTTCCCAACCTCACACCGAAAACCGTTTCATACCTGCCGGACCGATTCCTTTAAACCAATTAAAGTTTTTTCTTACGAGAAATCCGAACTGGATCTCGGCTAATCCATTAAGTAAGGGGATTGCATAAACGGGTCCCTCGGATGATTTGCAGTCACCGTCCTGGAGAATACAGTGGAACGCAAGGATTGGGCAATGCTCGGTGGTTTCGTCGGAACGATTTTGACGATCCTCGTCGTCTTCTTCGCTGGATTGCAAACCATCAACAGTCGATTCGAGGCGATAGACCGTCGATTCGAGGCGGAAGAAACCCGTGTAGGGAACGATTGCGAGTGATCTACCTGAGGACAGATGAATTGAACACCAGACTTTTCGTTTGAACACACGACTTTCTCGTATCGAAGGGCATTTAGGCATAGCCGCTACCGTGCCGGACAACGAGAAACCGCCAGCAAGCTTGAAGGAGCAGAGATGTCAGGTCGGGCCGTTTCCCGAGGAACGATATATAAGGGATCTGCAGCCTAAAGGGATTGCGAGTTGTTGGAAGGAACACCTTATGAAATGGTTGAAAGAATGGGCAAAACCGGTTTTCGTTGTCTCGGTGATCGGGGTTTTGGCGAACTGTGCAAGCCAACGGTTTGACAATGTAGATCAACGGTTTGACAATGTAGATCAACGGTTTGTACGTATGGACAGTCGAATACGCGTTATAGAACAGAGAACATTTGAAATGAACACCAGGCTTTCCCGTATTGAAGGGCATTTGGGGATACCTGCTGCCGTGTCGGACAATGAGTAACCATCAATCTACCGGAAGGCGACGAACAATGACCGCAACATCCCGTGACAACTGGACATTCGGCGCACAGATGGCAACCGCGGTTGGGATGTTTCTTGTGACGCTCGGAATCCTCTTCATCGCGACACTCACTTACCTGGATCGGGAAGACAAGGAGTTCAGGGATGAGGTGAGATCGGAGTTGAAGGAAATGCGTACCGAGTTTGTCGCCCTGCGTACCGAGCTCTCATCGATGAGATCCGAGATTCACGTTATGAATACGAGTCTCGGACGGGTGGAAGGTTATCTGAGGGTGTCCGGAGGGGATTGACACGATTCCATATTCCGATCGTCGCGACGCAGGACAGCCGCGACGCGGGACCGTCACGACGCGGGACCACCGCCCCCAAACCCGTTGACGTCCGGGTGATTCCGGTGTAATTTCCAAGGTCCATTCTGCCACCCTTCCACCCGTCAGTAACGGGGACTTACCGGACATGGATGCTGGCAAGGAAGCCCTGGAAACGGCCCGGAAAGCCTGGGAAGAGCAAAAGCTGAAGCCGGCGCTGGAACGGCTGCCCGAACGCCGCGACCGTTTTGAGACCGGCTCCGGCATTCCCGTGAAGCGGCTGTACACGCCCGAGGACACGGCGGACATCGATCCGGATGCCGATATCGGAATGCCGGGGGAATATCCCTTTACGCGGGGTATCCGCCCGACCATGTACCGCGGCCGGCTCTGGACGATGCGGCAATACGCGGGATTCGGTTCGGCCGAAGAGACCAATGCCCGATACCGGTACCTCCTTTCCCAGGGGCAGACCGGGCTTTCCGTGGCTTTCGATCTGCCCACCCAGATCGGCTATGATTCCGATCATCCCATGGTGGCCGGCGAGGTGGGCCGCACGGGCGTGGCGATCTCCACGATCGACGACATGCGGACCCTCTTCGATGAAATCCCGCAGGAGTCGGTCAGCACTTCACTCACCATCAACGCCACGGCCACGGTGCTCGTGGCGCTCTACGCGGCGGTGGCCGAGGAGCGCGGCGTACCGCTGGAACGGCTCGCGGGCACGGTACAGAACGACATCCTGAAGGAATACATCGCGCGGGGCACCTTCATCTACCCGCCCGGCCCCTCCCTGCGCCTGGCTACCGACCTGATCCGGTTCTGCGCCGGCAGCATGCCGAAATGGAACCCCATCAGCATCAGCGGGTACCACATACGGGAAGCGGGCGCCACGGCCGTGCAGGAGGTCGCCTTCACCCTCGCCAACGGGCTGGGGTACGTGAAGGCGGTCATGGACGCCGGGATGGACGTCGACACCTTCGCGCCCCAGCTCTCATTCTTCTTCAACGCCCACAACCAGTTTTTCGAAGAGGTGGCCAAGTTCCGCGCGGCCCGGCGGCTCTGGGCCCGGCTCATGCGGGAACGGGTGGGGGCGAAGAACCCCCGGTCCTGGCAGCTCAGGTTCCACACCCAGACCGGCGGTTCGACGCTGACCGCGCAGCAACCGGAGAACAACGTCGTGCGGGTGGCGCTGCAGGCCCTGGCGGCGGTGTGCGGCGGAACGCAGTCCCTCCATACCAACAGTCTCGACGAAGCGCTCGCCCTGCCATCCGAATCGGCGGCGACCCTGGCCCTGAGGACGCAGCAGGTCATCGCCCACGAGACCGGGGCGGCCCACACGGTGGACCCCTTCGCCGGGTCCTATTTCGTGGAAGCGCTGACCGGCGAGATCGAGGAGGCGGCGAAGGCGCACCTGGAACGCATCGACGGTTACGGCGGCGCCCTGGGGGCCATCGAGGCGGGCTATCCCCAGGAGGAGATCAGCCGCAGCGCCTATGCCTGCCAGATGGCCGTCGAACGGGAAGAACAAGTCATCGTGGGGGTGAACCGCTTTACCGGCGACGATGAGGAGGGGCCGGCGCCTCTTCCCATCGATCCCGCCATCGAAGCCCGCCAGGTGGAACGGGTGCGCGCTTTCAGGAAGGCGCGGGACGGGCAGGCCGCGGCGCGGGCGCTCGAGGCGCTCGAATCGGCGGCACGCACGCAGGACAACCTGATGCCGCTGATCATCGATGCCGTGCGTGGACGGGCCACGCTGGGAGAGATCTGCGATACGCTTCGCGGCGTCTTCGAAGAATACCGGCGTCCAGAGCGGTTTTGAGCCACGGATCGAGCGTTTTCGAGGCCGCCCTTACCGACACACTGCCTGCCGCATGAAGGAGATGTCGAATACCATGTCGGGAAAGCCATCGAATAAGACCGCCGGGGCTGCCAAAGCCGCTGGAGCCGCTGGAGCCGCTGGAGCCGCTGGAACTGGCCAGCCGGTCCCGCCGGCCCGCGTCGCCCACATCGGGATCGCCGTGCGCGACCTGGACGAAGCGCTTCGCCTCTACCACGAGGCCCTCGGGCTGCCGCTGCACGGCCGGGAGACCTTGCGGAGCGACGG
This sequence comes from Gemmatimonadota bacterium, assembly GCA_009838645.1. NCBI lineage: Bacteria > Pseudomonadati > Gemmatimonadota > Gemmatimonadota bacterium. Next base: position 8,141 of record VXRC01000018.1, read on the forward strand.
CGTAAACGTGGCCTTCCTTCCCGCCGGAGACACCGAACTGGAGCTCCTGGAAGCGACGGATCCGGAGAGTCCGGTGGCCCGTTTCATCGAGAAGCGCGGAGAGGGCATCCACCATATCGCCCTGGAAGTCGACGACGTGGCGGAAACCCTGAAGATCCTGCACGACCGAGGATACCGGCTGATCGACGAGAAACCGCGCATCGGGGCGGGAGGCGTCCGGGTCGCCTTCGTGCATCCCCGGAGCACAAGCGGCGTACTGATCGAACTGTGCGAGAAAGGCGGGGACGGCCGGTCTTGACAGTCGTAAGTTTTACTTGACAACGTGATACTGCCCTTCTTATTTAGTTAGAATTGAAACTACAGTAACCAGCGCTCATGGATTCCTGTGATCTCCCGCTTGGCCGCTATGGATCGAAGCCGATTCCGCAGAGGGCTGGACAAGGCGGCGTTCGGCCTTTGAACCAGCCGGTGAAGTTATGTACAAAAATGTCCGTTAGCGCCCGCTCGGTGGATTCCGTCTCACCCGCGTATGATCCGTATTACGTCATTTCGGCAGGCACTCGGCTACGTGGTCGCGCTGGCGATGTGCGTATCCGGTGTGCTGGTACTGACCGGCTACATCCTGCGGGTGTTCATTCAGACGGAACAATTGAGACTGGTTTTCGGCAGCGTGCTCATTCTCTATGGGGTCTTCCGGTTCGTGTCCGCCTATTACACCGATAAGCGGAACGAGGAGACCCGCTCCATCCTTGAGGACGATTCATGGCGAAATTCGGGGTCCACTTCCGGTTAGCGTTTTCGGGTGCGGCCCTGTTGTTTTTCATGACGGGTTGCGGCCAACCCGACGAAACGGCCACCCGGGGTTACCTCAAGGTGTCCAGCGCCGAGGTCGCCTTCCCGTACATCGAGAGTTCGGCGGTCAAGTACCAGCAGGTCTACAACGAAGCCTTCATCGACGTGGCCAAGACGACTTCCCGTGAAGCGCTGGTCGACCTTTCCGAGGGACGAAGCCGCCTGGCGGTGTTATCCCGCGAACCCAATGAATCCGAGGTCGAAGCGCTATCCGCCGGCGAAGCGGACTTCATTACCCGGACGGTCGCCCACGACGCGCTGGCGGTTATCGTACACGGCGACAACCCCGTCGAAGACCTGACGCTGGGGCAGTTACGGGACATCTACACCGGGAACATCACCAACTGGCGCGAACTGGGCGGCAAGGACATGGCGATCCGCCCCTTGGTCCGCGACCGGAATTCCGGCACTTACGAGGTTTTCGAGGACGTCGTGCTCGAAGGCGCGGAATACGGCGCCAACGTGTATCCCTGCAGCACGATGGCCGCCCTGGCAAGCATCGCGGGCGCCTATCCGGGCACGATCGGGATCACGGGGCTTCTGATCACGCGTTCCACGACTACGATGGCCTATTACAAGACGATACGGATCGCCGAGGATGAAAGCGGTCCCTATCTGCTGCCCACGCAGCATAAATTGCTTCAGGAACTGTATCCGCTCCGGCGGCCCCTGGTGTTGTGCTACTTCAAGCGGTCGTCGCTGGAAGTCAACCTGGTATCGGGATACGTAACCTTTCTCACGGCGGTCAAGGGACAGCAGATCGCCATAGACGAAGGCGTCGTGCCGGCGACCATGCCGGTCCGGACGGTCAAACTGCAATAACAAGGCTCGCAGGAGCATCGGGAGGTATCCAACATGTGGATCGCAGGTGTGAACCGCAGGATAGGCAAAGGCGCCCTGTTCGTACTCGGCGCGCTGCTGCTTGCCGGCCTGGCCGGTACGCCGGCCGTGGCAGGCGCGCAGAGCGTGGACGCCGCCCGGGCGGCCTACGACAGCGGTAATTACGACCAAACCGTTTCCATACTCCGGAACGTACTCAGCAACGGGAAGAAGAACACGGACGCCCACTACCTGCTCGGCCTGGCACTCAAACGGCAGGGCCACCTCGACGAAGCGTACTCCGAATTCCTGATCGCCGTCGACCAGCAGAAGAAGAACCACGACGCCCGATTCGAACTGAGCCTGCAGGAGATCCGCACGGGCCGGTTCGAGGACGCTCAGAAGTCGATCGAGGAAGGCCTGAAGCGCACCAAGGACAAAGACGCGCGGTTCTTCTACGCCCAGGGTCAACTTGCCATCGCGCAGGACGATCTGCGGAGCGCCGAGGTACAATTCACCCGGGCGCGCAGTATCGATGCGCAGAACCCGCTGTACGTACGGGGACTGGGAGACGTCTACGAAGCGCGAAATGTCTGGGGACTGGCGATTAACAACTACCGGCAGGCCCTCGCCATGGAGCCCGATTCCCCTGACGCCGCCATGATCCACCACAGGATCGGCCAGTTGCATTTCAAGGCGCGGCAATGGAACGAGTCCTACGCCGCGTACCAGAAGGCGACGGAACTCGATCCCAATCTGGAGGACGCCTGGTATCAGCAGGGGTACATCCAGTACGTCGCCACGCGCTATCCGCTCGTTGTCGAGCCGCTCGAAAAATACGTGGCGCTGGACCAGTCCAATGCCGAAGCCTATTTCATGCTGGCCGAATCCTTGAACAAGACGCAGCGGATCAAGATGGCCGTGCCCCACTACATGAAGACCATCGAGCTGGACCCGGGCCGGGTCGAAGCCTATCTGCCGATGGGGGACGGACTGGTCGCCGACGGCCGGTACATGGAAGCGGTCGAAGCCTACAAGGAAGCCGTGATGCAGAACGCGGACAACGCGGAGCTGCACTTCAGTCTGGGCTGGGTACAGACGCAGCCGGAGGTGGGACAGTACGACGACGGCATCGTCAATCTGAAGAAGTCCATTGAACTGGACGGTTCGTCGGAGAAGCCCTACATCCAGCTGGCGCTGGTCTATTTCGACCAGGAAAAGTTCGGGGAGGCCATTCCGCTTCTCGAAGAGGCCATCAAGGTCAATCCCACCGACCAGAACCCCTACGCGTACTACGGACGTGCGTACATCGAGCAGGGACAGTACGCGCAGGCCGTGACGGCCGTCAAGACCGTGCTGGAACCGGCGATACAGGCCACAGAGGACGAGCGGACCCGGCTAACGCTGAGCAATGTGTACTACAACCTTGGCAGGGAGATCTACGGCGCGTCCCGCGAGGCCGAGCGCGACCAGCGGCCGGCGATCTACGCGGCTTCGCTGGATATGTACCGGGCCAAGGTTTCCCACGACAGCACGAATTACTCCGCCTACCTGAACATGGGCATTGCCGGTCTGGTAGCCCAGGACGGCGCGGTGGCCCGGGACGCCCTGCTCATGGCCCTGGATCTGCGGACCGAGGAAGGCGAGGAGGACGCGACGACCATTCTCCAGCCGTTGAAGTTCCTGGGAACGGCCTATCTCATCCTGGAGGATTACGGCAACGCGCGCACGACGTTCCAGCGCGTGCTTGAGATCGATCCCACCGATCACGAGGCCTATTACCGGCTGGGGTTCGACCGGGTACTGAACGAGGACTGGGGCGCCGCCATCGGCCAGCTCCGGAAGGCCATCGAGTTGAAACCGGACGAGGCATCCTACCATCTTCTGCTCGCCCAGGCCTACACGAACTCGCAGCAGCTCGCTCCGGCGATCCGCCATTACCGGGAGTGCCTTAAGCTGGATCCGAACAATGGAAGAGCGCGTGAGCAGTTGAACACCGTGAGAGAGATTTTCGAGCAGATGCAGGGAGATTGAGGGGCCGAGATCGCCAGGATATCCAGAATCGACGAATCTAGACGGAGTATCCAGACAACGACATTTGTGAAGAGAAGCCTGTTTTAAGGCGACACTCAGGACACGGATGGAAAGGTGGTGGTGAAGGAAGGCGTTTGTCCCGCCTACGCAAGAGGACGCGTTAAGACACGATAGTTCTTTTGGTTTATACGGCAGGGATTATATCACACTTGAGATGATTGTTTCGCTGCTACGTTCACGATCGCAACTGTACAAAGTCTAAGGAGAATCTGATATGCGGCCAGGCGCCTTTATCATGATCATCATCGTCCTTTGCTTTATTGTTTCATGGATTATCTTCGAGTATTTTCTGCCACAGTTCGTAAAGGACGGCGGACCTGTGGTCATCGGCCTCATGGTGCTCACCATGCTGGACATCACCTTCATCATCGAGCGTTCGCTGACGCTGAAGAAAGCCCGCGGCAAGCGGCCGCAGGTGGCTTTTCTCAAGGACGCCATGGCCGCGATCCGCAACAACGATATCAAGCGTGCGGTCAACCTGTGCAACTCCCAGCAGGGCACCATGGCGAACGTGCTGCGCGCCGGTCTCGAGCGTTTTGATACAATCGCCGAAGAGAACCTGACCAGCGATCGCCAGGTGCAGGAGATCAAGCGGGCCTTCGAAGAAGCCAACGCCCTCGAGACCCCGTTGCTCGAACGCAACCTGATTGCGCTGCAGACCATCGCGACCATCGCCACCCTGGTGGGACTGCTCGGGACGACGATCGGCATGATCCGGGCCTTTGCCGCCATGGCCAACGAAGGCGCGCCGGACGCCATTCAGCTCGCGCTGGGCATCTCCGAAGCGCTGATCAATACGGCGGGCGGGCTGGCCGCGGCCATCATGGGTATCGTAGCGTATAACTACTTCGTCAACAAGGTGGACATGTTCACCTACGCCGTGGACGAAGTGGCACAGGAAGTCCTGGCCATTCTTACCGGCCGGGCCTAATCGGACGGCGTTAAGGCGTTAAGGAGTCTAAAGATATGGCGCACGGAAAACACAAGCCGGTCATGATCGACATGACGCCGATGGTGGATATCGCCTTCCTGCTGCTCATCTTCTTCATGGCCACGACGCAGTTCAAGGCCCCCGAATCGATTCCCATCCTGCTTCCGGAGTCCCATTCGGCCATCAAGCTGCCCGAATCGGACGTGGTAATTCTGACCGTCGGACCGAAGCCGGAAAACGCATTGTTCTGGCGGCTGGAACCACAGCCCGAAGTGGGAATCGAAATGGTGGAAATGGAGAACGCACTGGTGGAGGCGCGCATCAGGAACCCTCGTCTGCGTATAGCCATCAAGGCGCACAAGGACGCCGAATTCGGCGTGATCAGCGACATGATGGAGATCCTCCAGAAAACCAACAACACCCGGTTCAACCTGGTCACGAACTTCGAGGACGATACAGCCTCCTCGGACGATGAGCCGACCAGCCTGAGACCGGTCAACCACGACCTGGTAAGGAGGTGATGACACATGGCAGCTGTCCAGGGCACTCAGAAAGCCAGCGACAGGAAGAAGGAAGGCGCTAAAAAGAAAAAGCCGCGCGACCAGATTTTCATCGACATGACGCCCATGGTGGACATCGCATTCCTCCTGCTCATCTTCTTCATGGTCACCACGGTATTCAGGGCGCCGCAGACCATGGAGCTCAACATTCCGCCCGACAAGGACGACAAGGTCGAGATCGCGGAATCGAACGTGCTGCTGATCTACATGCTGGACGACGACCGCATGTTCTGGCAGATCGGCCGGGACATGACGCCGGAGGAGTTGACGCTGGATGACGTCCAGGAATTCATCAAGGAGAAGGAAGTGGAGAACGCCGATTTGCACGACGGCGAATCCAAGCTGGTGACCCTGGTGATGATCCAGCGCACGAGTCCCTACGAACAGATGGTCAACGTCATGGACGAACTTCAGTTGGGCGCCATCGACCGGTTCAGCATCACGGTCCTGGAGCAAGATAAGTACGAGGAGGTGTTTGGCTCATGATGGGTTCGTTGCTCAGCGTCGAACATTTTCCACTGAAGAAAGAATCCCCCATAAAGTTCTTCTACCAGAGGAATGCGAAGCGGGGCATTCTTGCCGCAGTGATCATCCACGCGCTGGCCCTTGGCACCTACTGGACCGTATGGTACATCCAGGAGCAGAACCGGGTCTACGCGACGCGGATTCTGGATTACGCCGACCTCGGGCCGCCCCCGGCGTTGACCGACGCGCCGGAAATGCCTGAAGTGCCGGTGGAAGCGCCTTCCCAGCCGGTGATCGGTATACCCGAGCCCGTGGATGACGCCGAGGTGTCCGCCGAGATGACGATCGCGACGCAGACCGAGATGAGCCAGCAGATCGCCCCGGTGATCCAGGACATCGAGGAGGAGAACATCATCATCGAGGCGCCGGAGGAAGAGAACATCGTCATCGAGGACGAGGCATTGCCTCCGCCCGATGCCTTTGTGCCGTTCGAGACAGGTCCGGCACCGGTGTACCGGACTCAGCCCGAGTATCCTGAACTGGCCCGCAAGGCCGGTATCGAGGGCACGGTCTACATCAAGATCCTGGTCGACAGGGAAGGCAAGGTCCGCGACGCCATACTGTTGCGGGGCGTCGGCGCGGGTCTCGATGAATCAGCGCTCGCAGCTGTGCGGAATTGGGTGTATACTCCGGCCATCCAGAACAACCGGCCGGTGGCCGTATGGGTAGCGCAGCCTATCGATTTCAAGCTTCGCTGACCTCGTGATGCGGCGGACCGCCCGGGGCTGGCTGCCGCGGTAAAGAACTGTTGGATGTTAACTGCAGAGGGCGGGTTCCTGACCCGCCCTCTGTGTGTGTAGTCATCAGGGCAGACGGGTTTCAAGGGAGAAGGTAAGGAACATGATCGAGAACGATTTGATGTACGGTGTGATCGTCGCGGGCCTGCTGGGATTGATCTACGCCATCTGGAGGGCGGCCTGGATCAACGGGCAGGATGAGGGGACGGACAGGATGAAAGCCATCGGCGCCAGCATTTCCGAAGGCGCCATGGCCTTCCTCAAGGCGGAGTATCGGGTCCTGTCGATCTTCGTCGTGGTCGTGGCCGTGCTGCTGGCCGTGGCGAACATGGGCAAGGTGGAGTCCAGCGCTCTCATCGCCCTGTCCTTCGTCACCGGCGCCCTGGCATCGGGCCTGGCCGGATTCCTGGGCATGCGCGTGGCCATACGGGCGAATACGCGGACCACCCACGCGGCGCGTACCGGACTGGCCCAGGCACTGCACGTGGCCTTTGCCGGCGGGTCGGTCATGGGCCTGAACGTGGTGGGCCTGGGTGTTCTGGGCCTCGGCGGCCTGTTTATCCTCTACACGGGGCTCTTCGGCATCGACGAGTCGGGCATCGGCCGGGTGCTGAACGTCATCTCCGGTTTCTCGCTGGGCGCTTCATCCATCGCCCTCTTCGCCCGCGTGGGCGGGGGCATCTACACCAAGGCGGCCGACGTGGGCGCCGACCTGGTGGGCAAGGTGGAAGCCGGGATTCCCGAGGACCATCCCCTGAACCCGGCGGCCATCGCCGACAACGTGGGCGACAACGTGGGCGACGTGGCCGGCATGGGCGCCGACCTCTTCGAATCCTACGTAGGTTCCATCGTCGGATCCATGGTGCTGGGCGCCGGCATCCTCGTGGCGGGCGTATACGATCCGGTCTTCATCACCCTGCCGCTCATCATCGCGGGCGCGGGCATCATCATCTCGATCCTGGGCACCTTCATGGTCTCGGTCAAGGAAGGCGGTAATCCCCAGTCCGGCCTGAACAAGGGCGAATTCGGCTCCTCCGCCATCATGGTCGCCGTCATGTACCTGCTCATCGACTACCTCCTGCCCGGCGACTTCACCCTGGGCGGCGAGACCTACACCAGCCTGGGCGTCTTCATCGCGGCTACGATCGGCCTGCTGGCCGGTCTCGGCATCGGCCTGATCACCGAACACTACACCGGCACCCATACCGGTCCGGTCACGTCCATTTCGCGGCAGTCCGTGACGGGCACCGCGACCAACATCATCGCCGGCCTGGGCATCGGCATGCGGTCCACGGCCATCCCCATCCTGATCATCGCCGCCGGCATCATGGGCGCCTATTACTTTGCCGGGCTCTACGGGATCGCCATGGCGGCCCTGGGCATGCTGTCCAACACGGGCATCCAGCTGGCAGTGGACGCCTACGGTCCCATTTCGGACAACGCGGGCGGCGTGGCCGAGATGGCGGAGCTGCCCCCCGAGGTCCGGCAGCGGACCGACAAGCTCGACGCGGTGGGCAACACGACCGCGGCCATCGGCAAGGGATTCGCCATCGGCTCCGCGGCCCTGACCGCCCTGGCGCTCTTCGCGGCCTACATGGTGCAGGTGGGCATTTCGAGCATCGACATCGCCAATCCCCGCGTCATGGCGGGGCTCTTCGTGGGCGGCATGCTGCCCTTCCTCTTCTCCGCGCTCGCCATGAACGCCGTGGGACAGGCTGCCATGGCCATGATCGAGGAGGTCCGGCGCCAGTTCAACGCCATCCCGGAACTCAAGGCCGCGCTGTCGGTGATGAAGAAGAACGACGGGGTGGATGAAGGGGACTGGTCCAGGGAGGACCGGGACATCTTCGAGGCGGCGAGCGGCAAGCCGGAGTACGCCCGTTGCGTGGAGATTTCCACCAAGGCGGCCATCCGCCGCATGGTCCTTCCCGGCCTGCTGGCCGTGTTGACGCCCGTCGCCGTGGGGTTCATCTTCGGACCGGAGACCCTGGGCGGCCTGCTGGCCGGCGTCACCGTGTCCGGCGTGCTGATGGCCATCTTCCAGGCCAACGCGGGCGGCGCGTGGGACAACGCTAAGAAGATGATCGAAGAGGGACTGACCATCGACGGCGTGCGCTACGAGAAGGGATCGGAGGCCCACAAGGCCGCCGTCGTGGGAGACACCGTCGGCGATCCCTTCAAGGACACGTCCGGCCCGTCGCTGAACATCCTGATCAAGCTGATGTCGGTGGTTTCCCTGGTCATCGCCCCGCTCATCGCACTGTAGCCGCGTGACCCTGAGGTTGCGTGGCCGCGTGGCCGCGTGGTCCTGTAGCTCCGTGGCCCTGTGGCCGCGTGGCCTTTAGCCGACTATGACTGCTTTCCTCTCCTTCCTTGGCAGACGCGTCCTCTGGGCGCTGACGAATATCGGCGATTTCGGCATGATGATGGTCGAGGTCGTCCGGAACCTGCCCCGCATCCGGACGTATTGGGGATTGATGGTCCACCAGATGTTCGCGATCGGCATACACTCCATGCCGATCGTCCTGATCATCGCCTTCTTCGCCGGCCTGGTGACCGCGGTGCAGACCGGGTACCAGTTCCAGGGATACGTGCCCGCCTACCTGGTGGGCAGCGTCGTCCTGTCATCGGTGGTCCTCGAACTCGCACCGGTCCTGGGCGCCCTGGTGCTGTCGGGGCGGGTGGGCGCCACCATCGCGGCCGAACTCGGCACGATGCGGGTGACGGAGCAGATCGACGCCTACGAGGTGATGGCCATGAACCCCATCGTCTACCTGGCGATCCCCCGCATCATCGCCGGCATGTTCATGCTGCCGGTCCTCGTGGTCTTCGCAGACCTGATCGGCACGCTTTCCGGCATGGTCGCGGCGATCGACCGGATGGGGGTGAGCATCCCCGACTTCGAGCGGGGGATGCGGGAGTTCTTCCGGACCCAGGACGCCTTCTTCGGGCTGTCAAAGGCCTTCTGCTTCGGGATTACGATCACCACGGTCGCCTGTTACCAGGGTTTCAAGGTGAAACCGGGTTCGGGCGCCGAAGGCGTGGGCAAGGCGACCACCAACACCGTGGTGGTCTCGTGCATTCTGATCCTGTGCCTGGACTACCTGCTGGCCAGGACGATACTGTAAACCGGGGGTGTGAAGTGACGTACTCGAAAAACAGCCTGCTGCCCGACGAGGCGAAACTGGGCATGGTCTTCCTCCTGGCGATCATCATTTTCGTCTGGGGCCTCTTCTATCTGAAAGAGTGGCGGGTAACGGGGGATACCTACCTCGTCGAAGTGCGCCTGAGCAGCGCCGTTGGGGTCAAGTCCTCCGATCCGATCCTCGTGGGCGGCGTGCGCATCGGCAAGGTGGAGGCCGTGACGCTCGACGACATGTCGCCCATCGTCACCCTGCGTGTCGACGAGCCCTTCGAGATCCCCGAGGACTCGCAGGTGGAGGTGATCTCACGCAGCGTCATGGGCGAGAAATCCATCAACATCCGCAAGGGCGTCAGCACGGTGATGGTGCCGCCGGGCGGCACGATCGAGGGTACGGCCGCACCGGGGATTTCCGACATGTTCACGCAGGTCGATTCCGTCACTGTGAACATGCGCGACCTGCTCAAAAACGCCAACATCCTCCTGGACCCCGAGCGGGACAAGTCGATCAAGAGCAGCCTGGCAGGCGTGCACGACCTGACCATCGAACTGCAGGAGACCCTGAAACGGGAGAGCGGCCAGATCAATCGGGTCGTGGCGAACCTGGATTCGCTGGTAAGCAACGTGAGGGACCTGAGCGAGACCGAACGGGACAAGGTAACCAGTACGCTGGACAACCTGGAAAGCACGTCGGGCCGGTTGAGCACCATGATGGACGAACTGCAGAGCACGTCCACGGCGCTCGGTAATATCCTTACGCGGCTCGACCGGGGCGAGGGCACGATGGGGAAGCTGCTTCAGGATGACAGGCTGTACGAAGACGCGGTCCGCGTGGCCGGTAAGATGGACCGGCTGGTTACGAGTCTAGACGAACTCGTCGTCGATCTGAAATCCAATCCCGGTCGGTACGTGACGGTCGAGATATTTTAAATATGGAAAACAGGAGCAACAACCCCATGCCCAACGTACTATCGGAAGCGCTGGACGTCTACCTGACGGAGTTGATGCCTGACAGGGACGAGGTCCTGACCGAGATGGAAGAGAAGGCGCAGGCGGAGCGGATCCCCATCGTCGGTCCGCTGGTCGGCCGCGTGTTGCACCAGATGGCCGTGCTGAGCGGAGCGAAACGCGTGTTCGAAATGGGCTCAGCCATCGGCTATTCGACCATCTGGCTCGCCCGGGCCGTGGGTCCGGAAGGCCGGGTTTACTACTCCGATGGCAGCGAGCAGAACGCCGCGCAGGCCCGGAAGTTCATCGAGCGTGCCGGTGTGGCGGACCGCGTCGTGATCCAGGTGGGCGACGCGCTGGAACTGCTGGAGCAGACCGAGGGCAGCTTCGACCTGATCTTCAACGATGTGGACAAGCACGACTATCCCCGCGTATTCGACCTGGCGCTGCCGCGCGTCCGGCCGGGCGGCCTGCTGATCACAGACAACGTGCTCTGGAGCGGACGCGTGACCGAGCCGTCCGACGATCGCTGGACCTCGGCCATCCAGGAATACAACCGGAAGGCCTACGGCACCGGCGAGGTCTGGACGACGATCATCCCCTTAAGGGACGGCGTGGCCGTAAGCCTGAAGAGGTAGGGTCCGCCGTGCGGATATCCGAAAGGCCGTCTGGCCCGCCTGGGCTGCCTGAACTGGACATCATCTCGATCGGCGAGTGCATGATCGAGATGTTCTGCGAAGGTCCCCTCGCCACCACCGACACCTATACCCGTACCTTCGCCGGCGACACCATGAACATGCTCGTGGCGGCCACCCGCCTCGGTGCCAGGACCGGCTACGTCACCCACGTGGGCAACGACCCCTTCCAGGACTTCCTTACCGAAGCGTGGCGGTCGGAGGGCATCGATCTGCGTTGCGCCACCCCCCTGGACCGGCCCAACGGGCTCTACTTCATCTCCATCCTGCCCGGCGGCGAACGGGAGTTCACCTACTACCGGGCGGGCAGCGCCGCGAGCTTCCTTGAGCCGGCCGACATCGACCCGGATTACATCGGCAGCGCGAAAGTCGTCTATGCCAGCGGCATCACCCAGGCCATATCGAAAACCAGCCGGGCAGCCGTGCTGGAAGCCTTTCGGATTGCGCGCGAGCGCAACGTCACGACGGCCTTCGACACCAACCTGAGACTCGGCCTGTGGTCCCTGGAGGAAGCCCGGGAGGCCCTGGACGAGATCATCCCCCACGTGGACATCCTCCTGCCCAGCGCGCCCGAGGAGAGCGCGTCGCTCTTCGGTACGGAGGACGCCCGCGCGGTGATCGAACGGGCCCGTGAGCGGGGCGTGGCCATGGTCGCGGTGAAGTGCGGCGCGGAAGGCGCCGTGCTGGGACTGGACGACGGGATCCACGAAATCCCGGCCTACGTTCCGGAGCGCGTGTCCGACACCTCGGGGGCCGGGGACGTTTTCAACGGCGGCCTGCTGTACGGAATAACCCAGGGCATGGACGCCGTCGAATCCGCCCGGCTGGGTACTGTCATGGCGGGCCTCAAAGTCCGCGGCCGCGGGGCGACCTACTCGATTCCGTCGCGGCAAGAGGCCTTCGGCGTGTACGAGGGGTTACGCGAGACTACGTGAGGTTACTGTCCGCGTCCATGGAGACGTCTCCATCGCCGGCCTTGTTCTCCTTCTCTACCTCGACATGGTCTTCGTTCGAGCTGTGACCCGCTTCGTCGTGCCCGTTTACTGAGATGTCGCCCGATTCCTCGTCCGCGGTGGCCTCGTCCGCTTCCTCGTCTGCGGTGCTACCCTCGTCTGCGGTGCTGCCCTCGTCTGCGGTGCTGCCCTCGTCCACGGCGACGCCGTCCGCTTCTTCGTCCGCCGGGACGTCGTTCTCCCGCATCTCGTCGATGAGGTGATTCACCTTCGCACGCAGGGCGTCGGCCTTCCTTCCCAGTTCGTCCATTTCGTCGAGCAGTTTTTCGAATTCCGCGTCGTCCGCCGCGGAACCGTTCGCCCGCCTGTCCTTGCCAGCCATGGTCTGCTCCCGTCAGGGCCGGGCTGGAGTACCTGGCGCCGCGGCCGTGAGTCGACGTGGTAAAACTAAACGTATGAGTACCTGTTGTCAATAGAAAGCGCTACGGCACGGGGCGGACCGGCATTAGCGGATTGACGGGAACCCACTGTGCTGTATATTGAAAACTCGTCGATTCAGGAACCTTAAAAACCCGGTGAATGGATATGGTTACTCAACGCAGTCCGGCGTCCGACTGGTACAAGACCGCCTTTCGTTACGACTACCTGCGCGTATATCCCCACCGGAACGACGAGGAGGCGCGCCGGCAGGTCGATTTCCTCGTGGCCAGACTGGACGTGCCTCCATCGTGCGAGGTGCTGGACCTGGGTTGCGGCGACGGCCGGCACAGCCTGGAACTTGCCCGGCGCGGCTTCAGGGTAACCGGGGTCGACCTGTCGGAGGAATTGCTGGAACGGGCGCGGCGCCGAACGGCGGACGAGGGGCTGGACATCACGTTCATCCGGGGCGACATGCGCGATCCGCCCACGGTCCGCGCATACGACCTCGTGGTGAACTTCTTCACCAGTTTCGGCTATTTCCGGGAGGACGGCGAGAATGCCCGGGTCCTCGAAGCCATATCGCGGGCGCTGCGTCCCGGCGGACGTTTCCTCATGGACTACCTGAACCGCGCGTACGTCATCTCCACGCTCGTTCCGTCAGACCGCCGAACCGTGGAAGGCATGGAAGTCGAGCAACGCCGCTGGATCACCGGGGACCCGTCGAAGGCGGGCGGGCACGTACGCATCAACAAACAGGTGCGGATCAGGGAAGACGGGGCGGAGAGAAGCTACGACGAGTCCGTGCGAATGTATACCCTGGAAGAGCTCGAGGCCATGATGGACCGGGCCGGACTGAAGGTCACGCAGACTTACGGCGATTTCGACGGCCGTCCGGTCAGCGGTGACGCCCCCCGGAATATCCTGGTGGGCCGATCGGAATCGCGCGGGGATGCCGCATCCCACGAAGAGAAACCCGCAATGCCATGTCCGTAATCACGTTGCTAACCGACTTCGGCCACCGCGACGCCTTCGTGGGCATCATGAAGGGGGTCATCCTGGGTCTCTCCCCGGCGGCCCGGATTGTGGACCTGTCCCACGATATTACGCCCCAGCGGATCGAAGAAGGCGCCTTCGTCCTGCGCACCGCCTATGCCTACTTCCCGGAGGGGACGGTGCACGTGGCCGTCGTCGACCCGGGCGTAGGCGGCGCGCGGCGAGCCCTGATCGTGGAAACCTCCGGTTACCGGTTCGTGGGACCGGACAACGGCCTTTTCGCCCACGTGTACGCGAAGGAGACGGATCTCCGGGTCGTTTCAGTGACCGAACCCCGTTTCATGCGGCCGGAAATCAGCAACACGTTCCACGGCCGGGATGTATTCGCGCCGGTGGCCGCCCATCTCGCACTCGGCACGCCCGTTTCGGACTTCGGACCCGAGATCGACGATTACGTCACCGGGACGGTCACCGAACCCGTGGCGCATGAGGGCGGGATCACCGGTCGCGTATTGCATATCGACCGGTATGGGAATATAATAACGGATATCGGCGATTCCCTCTTCCTGGAGAAGACTCGGAAGAAGCGGTTCCGGGTCCGGCTGGCCGACCTGGCGCTGGACCGCGTCAGCCCATCCTACGACGAAGCCGCCGCCGGCGCGTCCCTGGCGATCCTGGACAGCGCGGGACTGCTCGAGATCGCCGTAAACGGCGGCAGCGCGGCCGAGACGCTGGGCGTGTCGACCGGAGACCGCGTGGACGTGGAAGTGGAGTAGGCAGTCAACTACGCTCGATGGCAGGCATCACCCGAAAGCATAAACTGAAGACCGGAGACCGAACATGTCCGACCTGTATCAGCCCAATGAGACCTTTCGCAACAAGGCGCACCTGACGAGCCTGGACGAATACCGGAGGGAATACGAGCGTTCCGTCGCCGACCCGGAGGCCTTCTGGGCCGAGCAGGCGGAATCGTTCCACTGGTTCAGGAAATGGGACCGAATCCGGTCCTACAACTACGATATGCGGAAGGGCCCCGTGTCCATCAAGTGGTTCGAAGGCGGCAAGACCAACATCGTGCATAACTGCATCGACCGCCATCTCGAGACGCGCGGCGACCAGACGGCCATCATCTGGGAAGGCAACGAGCCGGGCGAGGACGGACACCTCACCTACCGTGAACTGCACGAGCAGGTCTGCAAGTTCGCCAACGTGCTCAAGTCGCGGGGCGTCGGGAAGGGCGACCGGGTGTCGATCTACCTCCCCATGATTCCCGAACTGGCCGTCGCCATGCTGGCCTGCGCCCGGATCGGCGCGGTCCATTCCATCGTGTTCGGCGGGTTCTCGGCCGATTCGCTGTCAGACCGTATCGTGGATTCGACCTGCACGACGGTCATCACCACCAACGGGACCCATCGCGGCGACAAGCCGGTCTTCATGAAGCCGGTGGCGGACGAAGCCATGGCCTCGGCGGAGAAGGAGATGGGCGAGCCGGTCACCACCTGCATCGTGGTCGACCGGGTCAAGGACGATCCCGAATTCCAATTCCCCATGCAGGAAGGCCGGGACTTCTGGTGGCATGACCTGATGGACCGGGCCGCCGACGACTGCCCGTGCGAGGAGATGGACGCGGAGGATCCCCTGTTCATTCTCTACACCTCCGGGTCCACGGGCAAGCCGAAGGGCGTGCAGCATACCGTCGGTGGATACATGGTATACACGGGAGTTACCCACCGCTACGTCTTCGATTACCATGACGGCGACATCTATTTCTGCGGCGCGGACATCGGCTGGGTCACGGGACATTCCTATATCATCTACGGCCCCCTGGGCAACGGCGCCACGACGATCATGTTCGAGGGCATTCCGACCTACCCGGCGCCCGACCGCTGCTGGGAGATCATCGAGAAGTACGGCGTCAACCAGTTCTATACGGCGCCGACCGCCATCCGGGCGCTGGCGCGGGAAGGCGAGGAATGGGCGGCCCGGCATCCCATGCCCACGCTCCAGCTCCTGGGCACGGTGGGCGAGCCGATCAATCCCGAGGCCTGGCGGTGGTACCACGTCAACGTGGGCAAGGAGCGGTGCCCCATCGTGGACACGTGGTGGCAGACGGAGACCGGCGGGATCATGATCACTCCGCTGCCGGGCGCCATCCCCACCAAGCCGGGTTCCGCCACCCTGCCCTTCTTCGGTGTGAAGCCCGTGCTGCTGGACGGCGAGAGCGGAAGAGAACTCGAGGGCAACGGCATCATGGGCGTGCTGGCCATCCGGGAGCCCTGGCCCGGGCAGATGCGGACGGTGTACGGAGACCACCAGCGGTTCGAGGAAACCTACTTTCAGCAGTACAAGGGGTATTACTTCACCGGGGACGGCTGCCGCAGGGACGAGGACGGATACTACTGGATCACGGGCCGGGTGGACGATGTCATCAACGTCTCCGGCCACCGGATGGGCACGGCCGAGGTGGAAAGCGCCCTGGTGGCCCACGGCTCGGTGGCCGAAGCGGCCGTGGTCGGGTTCCCCCACGAGATCAAGGGGCAGGGGATATACGCCTACGTGACGCTCAACGTGGGTGAGGAATACACGGAAGACCTGCGCGGCGACCTGAAGAAGCAGGTGCGCTCGATCATCGGTCCTATCGCCACGCCCGACGTGATCCACTGGGCGCCGGCCTTGCCCAAGACGCGCTCCGGCAAGATCATGCGCCGCATCCTGCGGAAGATCGCCACCAACGAGCTGGACCAGATCGGCGATACGACGACCCTGGCGGACCCCGCCGTGGTGGACCAGTTGATCGAGAACAGGTAAGAGCGGTGGCGCGCCGGTTGCGGGCCGCTTAGCTTCGCCCGCCGCAGGCCGTGACCGTCTGGCCGGTCACGAAGCTCGAGTCTTCCGAGAGCAGGAACCGGATCACGGAGGCCATTTCCCCGGGTTGGGCTATGCGGCCCATGGGCGTGGAAGCGATGAGCCGGTCGATCATGCCCGGATTGCCTGACCCGGCCAGGTCGGTATCGGTAAGGCCCGGGGCCACGCAGTTTACGCGGACGTTATGGGGCGCGAAGGCCTCCGCGCAGTGCCGCGTGAGGGAAATCACCGCCGCCTTGGTCGTGGCGTAGTGGATCATGTCCTTCTTCAGGATGATGCCCGCGAGCGAAGCCACATTGACGATGCGGCCGAATCCACGTTCGATCATCTCGTCCTTCACCGCCCAGGTCGCCAGGAACACCCCGTCCACGTTCACCTCGAACATGCGTTTCCAGTCCGCGAAGGCGAGTTCCGAATGGGGCTGGTTCTTCGCGATCCCCGCGTTATTCACCAGCAGGTCGACGGGTCCCAGGCGCGCCCGTACCTCCGCGGCCATCCGGTCCACGCCGGCTTCCGATGATACGTCGGCCTGTACGATCATGCTTTCCGCGCCGGCCTCCTCCACCATGGCGAGAGCCGCTCTTGCCGCTTCCTCGTTGCGCGCGTAGTTGATCGCCACCCGGGCGCCGTGTTCGGCCAGCATGCGGCACGTGGACCGGCCGATCCCCCGGGAACCGCCGGTCACCAGGGCGGTGCGGCCCGCGAACTCCGCGGTCTGATCGGCCCGTTCGGACTGATCGAGCTTTTCGAGATGTGTCGATGCGTCAGCCATCAGCCGTACGCTCCCTT
The DNA here is from genome assembly GCA_009838645.1 of Gemmatimonadota bacterium. Classification (NCBI taxonomy): domain Bacteria; kingdom Pseudomonadati; phylum Gemmatimonadota; species Gemmatimonadota bacterium. The sequence goes on from VXRC01000018.1 coordinate 25,464, forward strand.
GCTGTGCCGGCCCAGCATGCGCTGCAGGCGGGGCGAGGCCTCGGCCCACACGTGGCCGGGCATGCGATAGTCGATGAAGGGGTGGAATTTCTGCGCGATGAACCGCTTGCTGTAGGTGACGCCGGCCATCAGCCGGGTGCGGTCGGACGCGTTCGGTGCCCCGCGGTGCCAGATCTGGTTGTTGAACATGTAGGCGTCGCCCTTCCGGACGAGGAATGAGTGGGGCCCTCGGCCGTCGAATGTGGGGTGGTCCTGCTCATGGGGCAGATGCGGCTGGCGTCCCGCGAGATGGCTGCCGGGGACGACTTGCGTGGGACCGAAACGCACCTCCTCCACGTCGGTCAGTGGCGTGAAGATCTGCAGGATGAAACAGGGCGGGGGCACGGCAGGATCGTGGCGCGGCACGCCGTCCGGCAGAGGGAAATGGACCAGGTCGTCCAGGTGCCATCCACCGGGACCGTCCTCGACCGCCGCTGGATTGGACGGCGTGTAGAGCGCGTTCTGGGACATGCAATGGCAGTCGTCGCCGAGAATGGCCTCTGCCAGGCTCGCGAAGGGCTCGCGCACGATGAGGTCGCGGAAAGCATAGGAATACTCGAACATGCGCATCAGGCTGGTGCCGCGGATCTGGTCCCGCGCCGGTTCGTGCATGCGGGGATCTTCCCACTTGCGCCGCATGTCCGCCCGCAGGGCCTCCACCTCTTCGTCTTCCATCAGCCGGCCGAAGGCGTAGTAGCCGTCCCGCTGTAAGCAGCGGCGGATATGTACGGTCTCCTCGTCGGTGAACCGCTCGCCGGTCTGAATGGCGCTCAGTGCCATGATAGCTCCTGGTTTTTGATTCAGGGAGCACGAATTGCGGACGACTTACGGACTCGCGGTTCGAGCATTTCAAACGCACGGCCCGGTTTCTTACCTGTTACAACCTGACCTTGGCCAGGTAGATGATCGCCGGATAGAGAAAGTGCTGCTCGCCCGTCTCCACCTCGTGCTGCGAGTAGTAACTGAGCAGCAGGGCGCCGTCTTCATGGTACACGGCGCCTGCGTAGGACGTGTCTCCGCCCGAGGGCAGGTCGAGGACATGGACTACGCCGTCGTCCTCTACCCGCCAGATGCTGGTGCGCCGTTCGACAATCCGCCCGGGGTCATCCACATCGCCCGACCCGCCCGCACCGCCCGGCTGGCTTTGCTTGCCCGGTCCACTTGGCTCGCGCACGTGTTGCCGGCCGATTACGTATTCCCGTCCGCCGGCCACCACGAGCCGGGGCGCGGGGATCACGTACCCCATATCCTGAAGCCGCCAGTCCGTGTACGGGGGTTCCGCGGAGGCCAGGGTGAACCGGTTTTCGTCGCCGCCGCGGATGGCGATACGCATGGTACTGGCGTCGGTGATGCGGAAGGTGGCTTCGCTGCCGTTATTGGTAACGACGGACACGCGCTCCCATTCCAGCCCGTCCGTAGACTGCAGCAAGTGAAGCTCGGTCGGTTTCCGGTCCCATTCCCCCGGTTCGTTTCCATAGGCGAGCCCGTAGAAACGGTCGTTCCCTCGCCCGATGCCCCAGAGCCAGTACCCGTCCCGGTATACCTGACGGGGTTCCGTCCATGTCGCGCCGTCCTCGCTGAATGAACAGACGGACCGTATGAGGCGCGGCCCCTCATCGCCGTGCTGCACCGGGTCGGGCCGGGTGACGTTTCCGGCATAGACGAACAGCCGGTCTTCCGTCGCGACCATATGAGGGTCCCGGTCGTCGCCCGTGGTGTTGACCGGCACGCCTGTGCGTCGCCAGTCAACCAGGTCAACGCTGGAGATCACGACCGCCTTCCCCTCGGGACTCACGTGGGAAAGGCCGTTGCGGAAGCAGATGTAGTACCGGCCCTTGAAGAACTGGAAATCCGTAAAGGCGTTGTGCCAGCCGTCTTCGTAGATGCGCCGGACCCATTCGATTTTCGCCATGGTTCCCGTGCCTTGATTCTAGTTGTGTTTGGTCGGTTCGAAGGTGCGTTCGATGGCTATTATACTGCGGGGATTCGGGGGGTGCAAGAAGGAATGACGGGTCCGGCGACGACGTTGGCATCGCGCCGGCGTACCGCGTGATAGCACGCAAGGCGATGGCCGGAAACGAGATGTTTCCGGGAAGCCGGGCCACGATCGATTGCAGATTGGATTGGGGAGTTGGAAGCTGGAAGCTGGAAGTCGCAAGGCGGCAGCCGGATTCGAACCGGCGATCGAGGATTTGCAGTCCCGTGCCTTAGCCACTTGGCTATGCCGCCACGTCCGAGGGCGGGAGACGGGGCTTGAACCCGCGACCCTCACCTTGGCAAGGTGATGCTCTACCGCTGAGCTACTCCCGCTGATAACACGCAAACCTTCGAAGACCGTACTGCAAACTTCCCCGAAAATATCATTATCGGACCGCCCGGTGTCAAGTGTTTTGTTCCCCCGCGGCGGGACATCGAGACTTGACCCGTGACGGCGACCGATATATGTTACAACTCATTAAAAGCGTCCTGTAACAGCGACGTGCGAGTCGGATTCCGATCCGCGGCTTCCGGGGGATTCCAGGACCGGCGGGCTACAGCGGATCGTCTTGCCTTCGTGTGCACCATGGACAGTACGACCCTTTTGCAGGAATTCGAAGACCTGGCGGAACGGATGTCGATCCGGGTCCGCTACGGCAAGCTGGACGGCGACGGCGGGCTGTGCCGGTACCGCGGCAGGTACCATATCGTCATCAACAAGCGGCTCGACACCGACGGCCGGATCAATCTCCTCGGCCGCGCCTTCTCCGAATTTCCCCTGGAAAACGTCTTCCTGATTCCCGCGGTCCGGGAAGCGATCGACCGCAACCGGTCCGGGCCAGAGCATCTGCACGGGAACTGAAACCCTGCGCAGTTCCTCGACCTTCCCGCGACAACCCTATCGATCAACAGGTCCGCCTGGTTCCAGCAAACTGGTCTCTTCAGCTGCGGCCCCGTCCGCTGGTCCGCCTGGTTCCAGCAATCCGGTCTCTTCGGTTGCAGCCCCGTCAGACGGGATCATCTCCGTCCTTACCCTGGGATTCGTGCCCCGGACGGTCACGACCAGGGATCGCTCCTGGTCCTGGGACGGCCGGCCCGTGCGGAAGTCGACGCGGATCTTCTCGATGCCCAGCGGCATGGGGAAAGCCGGCGGAGGCTTCGCTTCCTCGTCCACGGTCGTTCCTACCCCGGCTTCCGGTCCTACACTATCGCCGGTTCTGTCGGCGGGAAAACCGGCGGACGGGCCGCGCGCGGAATCGGCCGCCGCCATCATCGCCTGGACTTCACGCTGCTCCTGCAGCGCCGCGGCCTGTTTCATGAAGGGCGCCCAGACGGGTATGGCGCCCGAAGCGCCGGTAATCTCCTCGTCTTCCACGATGGACAGGAGGGGCCGGGCATCGTCGTATCCCACCCAGACGGATGTGGCGAGGTCCTTTGTAAAACCGTTGAACCAGACGTCCCTGGATTCGCTCGAAGTCCCCGTCTTCCCGCCGCTCGGGGCCGTGAAACCGTATCTGTAGCGTGCGCCGACCCCCGTGCCGCCGCTTATGACGCCGCGCAGGAGGTCGAGCATCAGGTACGCGGACTGCTCGCTGATCACGCGACGCGATTCCGGTACGGTTTCCTCGATCATCCTGCCCTCGGAATCTTCCACGCGGATGATGACGTAGGGCCTGTGGTAGATCCCGCCCGTGGCGAACACGGAGTAGGCGGAAGCCATCTCCAGGGGCGAGACGCCGTTGGTGCCCAGTGCAAGGGAGAGTATGGGCTCCAACGGGCTGGTTATGCCCAGGCGGCGGGCGTACTCGATGACCGTCGAGGGCCCGACCTCGCTGACCAGTTTCGCGGAAACCACATTGATCGACCGCATGAAGGCGCGCTTGAGGATGACGGGCCCCTCGTACTCCCGGGTGAAGTTCTGCGGTTCCCAGAGATCTCCCAGTTCGGTGGTATAGGCGACCGGTTCGTCAACCACGACCGTGTTCGCGGAATAACCCAGGTGGTCCAGCGCCGCAAGGTAGACGACCGGCTTGAAGCCGGACCCCGGTTGCCGGTTGCTCTCGACGGCCCGGTTGAATTCGCTCGCCGTGTAGTCGCGGCCCCCGGCCAGGGCCCGTACCGCCCCGGTGCGCGTGTCGACGGCGACCAGCGCCGCCTCGAGCGCCTGTTTCCGCTCTTCCGCCGTGGCCGTTTCGTAGGCCGTGTCGCCGACCAGGGAATCCACGTAGGTCATCCGGGTGCGGATGGTCTCCTCGGCGAGTTCCTGCAGGTCCAGGTCCATGGCGATGTGCACGGTGAGTCCACCGTTGTAGACCAGGTTGCTGCCGAAGCGCCGGATCAGGAGGTCTTCAACGTAATCGAGGTAGTACGGACCCCTGGCCGGACCGATGCTCGTACCCTTGAGCGTGATTTCTTCCTCCCGGGCCAGCGCGGCGTCTTCCTCCGTGATGTACCCGTTGTCCATCATGCGGCGGAACACGGTCTCCCTGCGGCTGAGCGCGCGGTCCATGCGGTAGTAGGGGTTGTAGTCGCTAGGCCGCTGGACCAGGCCGGCGAGCAGCGCGGATTCGCCCAGCGTGAGCTCGCTCGCGCGCTTGCTGAAGAACCGTTGCGCGGCCTCTTCCACGCCGTAGGCGTCGGCGCCGAAATACATATTGTTACAGTAGGCGGACAGGATCTCGTCTTTGGTGAACCTCGCCTCGATCTGCATGGCGGCCATGGCTTCGCGGATCTTGCGGATCCATACCTTCTCACGAGTAAAGAAGAGGTGGCGCGCCAGCTGCTGGGTGATCGTGCTCGCGCCCTGCCCCAGGATCTGGCCCTCGCGAAGATTGGTCACGAAGGCCCGGACGATGCCGGGCTTGTCCACGCCCCGGTGATGGAAGAAATCGGCGTCCTCGGTGGCGATGATCGCGTCCCGGAACACCGGCGCGATCTCTTCCAGCGCGACCCGGCGATGACCGCCCAGGGTATGCACAAGGCGGGGATTGCCCTCCTGGTCTTCGGCGTAGATCCGGGTCATCTGACCGAAGATGTCGTTCAGGTCGTCCGGAAGGCGGGGAATGGACGGCACGGTGAGGTAGAACAGCACGACGGCCACGAGCGCACCGAACAGCAACGCGGCCGATCCCGCGTATACCATGCGCCTGATATACCTGAATGACCGCGTGATCGGGGTTTCCCGGACGCTTGCCGCCGAGGCGCGGGCGCGTTCCTCTTCCGGGCTGCGACGATCGGCGTTACCTGGGGCCGCGAAGCCGTGGTCTCCCGCACTGTGCCGTCCGCCGTCCCCTGCGCCGCGAGCGCGTATCGGCGGGAAGCTCCTGAGGATGCGCTGGAGAATGGGCTGCAGGAATCTCCTGAGGCGATTCATCCAGTTGCTGACCGGGAGTCTATCCCGGAGGTCTCGTAAGAAGTCCATCGCCTTTCCAGGTCCGTCCGCAGTGGACGGATCAAAGCGCTCCGAGCGCCACGTACAGTTCCACGAACAGGTCCGCGGACACCGGTATGGTGACCACGGCGATCTGGCCGTCGACCAGCCGTTCGATCTGGATGATCCGCTGGTTCTCCGATACGCCTACCCGCTGGGCGGTCTCTTCGAGATCCCTGAACCTGATCGGATCGATGATTTCGTCCCGCATTTCCATGTCCAGGCTCCGCAGCGTGTCGAAGAACACCGCGGCCTCGTACACGTGCTCCATGTCTTCGTGCATCCTTCCTTCGGACGCCGATGCGTATGCGTCGATGAGATCGAATTGCCCGGCCGATATGGGCATGCGGTGCAGGATGTAGTTGTCGTCGTCCACCATGTAGACCTCGCCCCGGCGAATCCACCCCGGGCGGATGACGACCGTGCGCGTCCAGGCTGCAAGGGAATCAGGTTCGAAGGCCGCCTGTGGCCGAGAGAGTGAGTCCGCCCCCGCGGCAACGGGCGTGTCGGCAGGCTCATCCGGCCCCCCGGCAACGGGCGTGACCACCGGCTCATACGGCCTGAAGCCAGCCCGGTCCGCGGTGCGCGTCCCGGGAGGGTAGGCTGCGCCGGTCAACCATTCGGGCATGGCCAGGAAACGGTCCCGGGTCATGATCAGCTTGTGCCCGCGTTCCAGCCGGACGACGTCGGACGGCGGAGCGAACCCGGCTTCAGGCCGGTCCGGATCTTCTCCCGCGTCCAGCGCGACCATGCTGCGCTGTTCAATCAATTCGTTCGCCTTCTCCAGCGCCTGGTTGGTCCGGCTCTCCTGGTCGACGAACCGCTCCAACCGATCGCGGGAATCGTTGCGGGCGTCCATGTACGCGCCGGCGAACCGTTCGATGACATGCCAGCGCAATTCGACCAGGCCCACGGCAACCAGCGCGATGGCCAGCAACGCGATGAGCACTGCGTGAATCACGTTCTTCATGACCTTACAACATAGCCGACAGGCCCTCCCGAGTCAAAGGAAAAGGCGGTGCGCCGGCCCACGGGAGAAGCCAAAAAACGGTTGACAGGACGGGCCTCGCAGGATAGAATCCGTCGACTGTCGGAAGGGAAATCCACGCCACGGATCCTCCCCTCGAATCCATCCCTTTCAGGACGCCCGGGAGCACATGGACTACACCGCTGCAACGACCATCGGTGCGCTGCGCGGAATGGGATATCCGCAACGGACCGTCAAGGACGAGATGCGGGACAACCTGATGGTCAAACTTGCCCGCGGCGAGCCAGTCTTTCCCGGCATCGTCGGATACGACAAGACCGTCATCCCCGAACTGGTCAACGCGATCCTGTCCCGGCACGACTTCATTCTCCTCGGGCTGCGGGGACAGGCGAAGACCCGCATCCTGAGAGCCCTGGCCACGCTACTCGACGAGTACCTGCCCGTGATCGCGGGTTGCGAGATCAACAGTTCGCCCTATGCGCCCGTCAGCCGACGCGCCCGGGACCTCGTGTCCGAACACGGTGACGACACCCCCATCGAATGGATCGGCCGGTCGCGGCGTTACGGCGAGAAGCTCGCCACACCCGACGTGACCATTTCCGACCTGATCGGCGACATCGATCCCATCAAGGCGGCCTCCCAGCGGCTTCACTACGCCCACGAGGGCGTGATCCACTTCGGCATCATCCCGAGGATGAACCGTGGCGTTTTCGCCGTGAACGAACTGCCCGACCTGCAGCCCCGCATCCAGGTCGGCCTGCTGAACATCATGGAGGAGAAGGACATCCAGATCCGGGGATTCCCGGTGCGGATTCCCCTGGACGTGATGATCGTCTTCTCGGCGAACCCGGAAGACTATACCAATCGCGGGACCATCATCACACCGCTCAAGGACCGGATCGATTCGCAGATTCTGACCCATTATCCCGTCAGCCGCGAATACGCCATGGCCATCACCGACCAGGAGGCCTGGACCGAGCGGTCCGGCGGCGTGCGGATCGACATGCCGTCCTTCCTGCGCGAAACGGTGGAGGAGATCGCCTTCCAGGCCCGGAGCAGCGAGTTCATCGACCAGACCTCCGGCGTAAGCACGCGCATGACCATCGCCGCCATGGAAAACCTGGTCAGCCAGGTCGAAAAGCGATGCATCCTGCAGGGCAAGCGGTCCGCCGTGCCCCGCATGTGCGATCTGTCCGCCGTGATCCCGGCGATGACCGGCAAGCTGGAACTCGTGTACGAGGGCGAGCAGGAAGGCGAGGTCAAAGTGGCCGAAGCGCTGATCGGCCGGGCCGTGAAGGAAGTCTTCGGACACTACTTCCCCGCGGCCTTCGGCGAAGATGATGAACGCGACGCGTGCTACCGGGAAGTCCTCGCCTGGTTCGAAGAAGGACAGACGGTCGAGATTTCGGACACCATGGACGACAAATCCTATTATGGCGCGCTGAACGGCGTCGACGGGTTGCGGAAGCTGGCCGGCCGGCACGTCCGGACGGAAAACCGGGTGGAACTGTCCGTTGCCATGGAGTTCCTGCTCGAGGGCCTGCACCAGCATTCGAGGATCAGCAAGAGCGTCGCCGACGGCCGACGATCCTACAGCGATATGATGGGCAGCCTGTTCGAACGCTGAGGGGATTTCCGGGCCAGGTAAATCTGTTGACAAATCCCGGTGCGAGCTTTATTTTTTTTTGTTTGTCCGGTAGGTAGAAAGGCCTTGTGGAATCGGGAGGTCCGGCCTGGAATAGCTGTGGATCAACGCAGGAGTCAGTCATTGAAAAACGTCAGGATCACACTTCCCGACGGCGGTCAGATCGAAATGGAGCAGGGGGCGACGGTCATGGACGCCGTGGCGCGCATTGGTCCCGGTCTGGGCAAAGCGGCGCTCGCGGCCAAGATCGACGGCGACCAGGTCGACCTGGACCACCGGCTGGACGGGGACGCCGCCCTGGAGGTGCTGACCTTCAGCAATCCCGAGGGCCGGGAGGTGTACTGGCACAGCACGACGCACCTGATGGCCCAGGCCACCAAGGAGCTGTTCCCCGAAGCGCAACTGACCATCGGTCCGCCGATCGAAGAGGGATTCTACTACGACTTCGACAAGCCGGAGCCGTTCACGACCGATGATCTCGAGCGCATCGAGGGCCGCATGGTCGAGCTGTCCCGGGCGGACATGCCCATCCGGCGCCGCGAGCTCTCCCGCGAGGATGCCCGCGCCCTGTTCACCGAACGGGGCGAGTCCTACAAGGTCGAGATGATTGACGACCTCGAGGCGGACGAGGTGATCAGCATCTACGAGCAGGGGGATTTCATCGACCTCTGCCGGGGCCCGCACATCCCGTCGACCGGAAAGATCAAGGCCTTCAAGCTGCTCAGCGTCGCGGCCGCCTACTGGCACGGGGACGAGAACAACCAGAGCCTGCAGCGGATATACGGCGTGTCCTATCCCCGCAGAAAGGACCTGGACGAGTACCTGGAACGGCGCGCCGAGGCCGAACGGAGGGACCACCGCAAGCTGGGCAGACAACTCGGGCTGTTCATGTTCCATCCCTATGCGCCGGCGTCGCCCTTCTTCTTCCCAAAAGGCGCCCGGGTCTATAATGCCCTGACCGACTACGTGCGCGATCTATACAAGAAGCACGGGTACGACGAAGTCATCACTCCACTGATCTACGAAGCCGGGCTGTGGAAGACCTCCGGCCATTACGAGCATTTCTGGGACGAGATGTTCACCATAGACGCCGACGACCGGGAATACGCGCCCAAGCCGATGAACTGTCCCAGCCACTGCCTCATGTATGCGGCGGGCCACCATTCCTACCGCGATCTGCCCATCCGGTACGCCGATTTCGCCCGGTTGCACCGGCACGAGCGTTCCGGGGTGACGGCCGGCCTGATGCGGGTGCGTTCCTTTTCGCAGGACGACGCCCACATCTTCTGCCGCCCCGACCAGATCCGCGACGAAATCGACGATTTCATCAGGATGCTGTCAGACGCCTACACTACGCTGGGTTTCGAGGACACCGTCATCTACCTGTCCACGCGATCGGACAAGCGCGCCGGTTCGGACGAGCTCTGGGACCAGGCGGAGGAGACCCTTTCCAGCGTGCTGGACAGCCTGGGGGTCGACTACGAGGTGGCGCCCGGCGAAGCGGCCTTCTACGGACCCAAAGTGGATTTCTTCGTGAAGGACGCCCTGCAACGCCCCTGGCAGCTGGGTACGTGCCAGCTTGATTTCAACATGCCGGAGCTCTTCGACCTGGAATACGTCACCGAATCCGGCAAGACCGCCCGGCCCGTCATGATCCACCGCGCCATACTCGGCAGCCTGGAACGGTTCCTCGGCGTGTACATCGAGCACTGCGCCGGCGCGTTCCCGACCTGGCTGGCGCCGGTTCAGGCGGTCGTGATCGGCATATCGGAACACCAGACCCATTATGTCCACGGTGTGGCGCGCAGGCTCGAAGACGCGGGGATCCGGGTCGAGATGGACGTGAGAAACCAGAAAGTCGGGTACAAGATCCGTGAGGCGGAGACGAAGAAGATCCCCTTCATGGCCATTGCCGGGGCCCGCGAGATGGCGGCAGGCGACGTGTCCGTACGCCGCCACGGCAGGGGCGACCAGGGGAACATGCCGGTGGAAGCCCTGATCGGCGCGGTGAAAGAAGAAATCGACCGGACCGTCCGGACAAGCCGGACCGTCCAGGCGGCGGATTGAATCAAATTCACAAGGATCCGGGAGGAAAGCCATTCAAAAGAGAACCGTCAGAGTCAACGGAATGATTCGCGTGCCCCAGGTGCGGGTAATCAGCGCGGAAGGCGAGCAGGTCGGCATCATGGAGACCAGGGAGGCCATGCAGCTTGCGTCCGGCGCCGACCTCGACCTCGTGGAAGTGTCGCCCGATGCCCGCC